>JBATMK010000324.1:0-23110 GCA_049289815.1 Flavobacteriales bacterium | reverse complement strand
GTTACTGGCGGGTTTCTCGCTCGCCCACGCCCAGAACGCCTCCGATGCACAGGGGCGCAAGCAAGGGCCTTGGAGCAAGAACTGGCCCAATGGCCAAAAGCGGTACGCGGGCCAGTTCAAGGACGACAAGCCCCAAGGGGAGTTCAAGTACTGGACCGAGGACGGGCTGGTCTCGAGCATTCAGGTCTTCGCGGCTGATGGCAACACATCGCGCGCGCAGCACTTCCATCCGAGCGGCAAAGTGATGGCTTCGGGCAACTATGCAGGCCAGGTGAAGGACAGCCTGTGGAACTACTTCGATGAGGAAGGCCACCTGCGCAAGGTGGAACGCCTCGTGAAGGGCGCCCTGCACGGCGATGAGGTGAGTTACTACGCCGATGGCAAGGAGGCCGAGCGCACCGGCTATGATCATGGCCGCAAGCAAGGGCCTTGGAAGCAATGGTTCCCCGACGGCAGCGTGAAGGCGGAAGGCGTGTACAATGCGGGCCAACCCGAAGGCCGGATGACGTGGTACTTCGCCACCGGCAAAAAGGAGATCGAAGGCAGCACCGTGAACGGGGAGAAGGACGGCACCTGGTTCTACTGGAACGAGGACGGCAGCATCCAGCTGCAGATGCTCTTCGCCAAGGGCGAGATGGTGAAGATCAAAAAGGAGAA
Organism: Flavobacteriales bacterium; assembly: GCA_049289815.1. Taxonomy (GTDB): domain Bacteria; phylum Bacteroidota; class Bacteroidia; order Flavobacteriales_F; family PHOS-HE28; genus PHOS-HE28. Next base: position 22,453 of record JBATMK010000324.1, on the reverse strand, counting down.
CGGCGTCTTCAAGGAGTATTACGACGACGAGCAGTTGAAGGAGGAAGTGACGTGGAAGAACGGCGCGATGAACGGACCCTTCACCGAGTGGAACGACAACGGCAAGTGGGTTGAAACACCCATGGCGCCCACAGCGGAAGGGATCTTCGCCGGCGATGTGCAACGTGAGCTGAAGGGCCAGACCAGGAAGCGCGAAGGCACCTACGTGAACGGCAAACTCCACGGAACCGTGAAGGTGTACGACGCTTTGGGCAAGCTGCTCAAGACCGAAGAGTACGCGGATGGTGCATTGAAAACCTCGGCGCCATGAGCAAGCACGGTCGCGTGCTGGTGGCCATGAGCGGAGGCGTCGACAGTTCCGTGGCGGCCTTGATGCTGCACGAAGAAGGCTACGAGGTGATCGGCGTCACCATGAAAACATGGGACTATGCCGATGCCAGCGGGGGCAAGCGCATTACCGGTTGCTGCGATCTGGACAGCATTGCCGACGCGCGCAACATGGCAGTGAGCCGGGGCTTTCACCACATCATCCTCGACATCCGTGAGGAGTTCGGCGAGCACATCATCGGCAACTTCACCACCGAGTACATGGCCGGGCGCACACCCAATCCCTGTGTGCTCTGCAACACCTTCATCAAATGGGAAGCGCTGCTGAAGCGGGCTGACATGATGGATTGCCCCATCATCGCCACCGGCCATTATGCCAAGGTGCGCGAAGAAGCCGGGCGATGGGTGGTCTCTCGTGGCCTCGATGCCACCAAGGACCAGAGCTATGTGCTGTGGGGCCTCGACCAGAAGAACCTCGCACGTACACGCTTCCCCATCGGTGGTTTCACCAAGGCGCGGATCAGGGAGATGGCCGTGGAAAGCGGCTTCCCCGAACTGGCGAAGAAGAGTGAGAGTTACGAGATCTGCTTCATCCCCGACAACGATTACCGCGGCTTCCTGAAGCGCAAGGAACCCGAAGCCACCAAGCGCTTGGCGCACGGCGTGCTGGTGGATACCGAAGGCGCCGTACTGGGCGAGCACGATGGCTACCCCTTCTTCACCATCGGTCAACGGAAGGGCCTGGGCATCGCTACGGGCCAACCCTTGTATGTCACCGACATCGATCCCAGCAGCAACGTGGTGACCTTGGGCCGCAAGGAAGATCTGGACAAGCAGACGATGTGGGTGCGCCAACCCAAGTTCCAGAAGCTCGCTTCCCTCGTGGGTGAAGTGGAAGCCGTGACCAAGGTCCGGTACAAGGACAAGGGAACACCCAGCACCCTGCGCATGGATGGCGACCGGGTGCGGGTGGACTTCCACACGAAAGTCGCAGGCATCGCACCGGGGCAAAGTGCCGTCTTCTATGATGGGGACGATGTCCTTGGCGGCGGGTTCATCGATCGCGAGAAACCATGAAGAACACATTCTTGCCCTTCCTGCTCGTGTCCGCGGCCCTGCTCACCGGTTGCAAGGACGACAAGGTGGTTCCCACTGACCTGGGCTATGGCTATTGGCCTGTGAACACCGGTCACTGGGTGGAGTACGAAGTGGATTCCACCTATTTGGATGAGCGGAACGACCAGAACATCCGCTACGAAGCGCACTACAACCTGCGCGAGAGGATCGACACCCAGTACGTGGATCCGGAAGGCCGCCTCTCTCAACGCATCGAACGCCTGGTGCTGGACAGCACCGGCGAGTGGAACATCAAGGATGTTTGGACGCAGACCCGCGAGAGCAGCACGGCCGAAAAGACCGAGGAGAACCTGCGGAAGTTGAAGATGACCTTCCCTGTGCGGAGCTACCAGCTCTGGAACGCGCACGTGTACATCGGCGACGATGGCCTGGACTTCACCACCGATGACGAGATGGAGATGGCTTACGGCGATATCGACGTGACCTGGAGCAATGGCATCCTGTCGTTCGACAGCACCTGCACCACGGAGTGCACCTACCAGACGAACATCGTGGTGACCAAGGTGCTGGAGGAGCGCTACGCCAAGAACGTGGGCATGGTAAGCAAGCTGTGGATGGAATACAACAAGCAGGACGGCTTGGAGGACAGCACCGGCTTCCGGCTTACCATGAAGGCCGTGGCCTATGGCAACTAGCGCGCGCGTTCGTGCCTCTGTAATCCTGATGGGTCTTCGAGGAAGGATCCCGCTTGTCTTGCTCCTGTGCTTCTCCGGTGCGGCGCATGCCCAAACCGCTCCGGCCACGTACTGGATCCAGTTCACCGACAAGTCGAACACGCCTTACTCCATCTCCGCGCCGGAAGAGTTCCTGAGCCAGCGCGCCCTCGACCGCCGCGAAAGACAGGGCATCGCCATCGATGAGAGCGACTTGCCGGTGGATCCCGCATACGTGAGCGCACTGCTCGTCGCTGGCGACTTCGAACTGGTCAACGTGAGCAAGTGGTTCAATGCCGTAACGATCCGCAGTACCGACACGCTCGCGCTGGATACCGTGGGCCAACTGCCCTTCGTCATGCAGATGCGGTCCACCGGCGGCCATCACGATCGGGATATCGGCCAGGAGAAATTCCCCGCCTTCCTGAAGCAGGAGATCGGCGAGGAATACGCCACGCGCTACGGCGCGTCGTTCCGCCAGATCGAGATGATGAACGGCCACCTCCTCCACGAGTTGGGCGCCCGCGGCGAAGGCATGCTGATCGGTGTGCTGGACAGCGGGTTCGACCAGGCCGATTCACTCTCCACCTTTGCGGAACTGCGCGCACGCAACGGGATCGTCCTTACACGCGACATGGCCTACCACGACGGCGATGTATACGGGGATCATTACCACGGCCGCTGCGTGCTCAGCTGCATGGCCGGGCATTGGCCGGGCAAATTGCTCGGCACCGCGCCCATGGCCGATTATGTGTTGTTGCGCACGGAAGTTTCGGACAACGAGTACATCTGGGAGGAAGACAACTGGGTGGCAGGAGCGGAACTCTGCGACAGCATCGGTTGCGATGTGCTCAACACTTCCCTCGGCTACACACAATTCGATGACAGCACCGCCGATCATAGCTATGCGGACATGGACGGGAAGACCGCTCGCATCAGCATCGCCGCCACCATGGCTGCGCGCAAGGGCATGATCCCGGTGAACAGCGCAGGCAACAGCGGTAACAACTCCTGGCACTTCATCAGCGCCGCCGCGGATGCGGACAGCATCCTGGCCGTGGGCGCCGTGGACAACTACCGCGTGCCCGCCTTCTTCAGCAGCTATGGGCCCAGTGCCGATGGCCGTGTGAAGCCCGACGTGGCTGCGGTGGGCTTCGGCGCCATCGGGCTCGGTACCGATGGTACGCAGGTGCAGCCCATCAATGGCACTTCGTTCAGCGGGCCCATCACGTGCGGTCTTGTCACATGCTTATGGCAATTGCATCCGGACAGGTCGGGACAGGAGATCATTGCTGCCATCCGCGCCAGTGCCAGCCGCCACAACGATCCAGACGACCGCATCGGTTACGGTATTCCCGACTTCTACCGTGCGCATCTGTTGCTCGGAGGCACCGACCGCACCAACGTGGAGGGGAACTTCATTTTCGGCACCTATCCGTCGCCGTTCTCCGATCACTTCCAAGTGGAACTCTTCACGGGCGCGTCCGGTGCGCTGGAACTCGAACTGATCGACGTAACCGGTCGCGTGGCGTGGAGGGCAACGGACTTCCTGGATCCTTCCACCTATCATATCGTGCGCGTGGGCGATTCCCGGCTTTCGGCCGTGCCTGCTGGGGCCTATGTGTTGCGGATGGTGCTGGGCAGCTTCAGCGATGAGGTGGTGGTGGTGAAGGAATAAGCCAGCGCCGTATTTGGACCGTACGTTGGCAGCGGATGGAACTGACGCCGGAGCTATTGCTGAACGCCTATCGCCAAGGCCTGTTCCCCATGGGCAACGAGGCCGGTGATGTCGATTGGTATTGCCCCGATCCACGTGCCGTCATTCCCTTGGAGAAAGCGGTCCCAGGACGCACCATGCAGCGGGTGTTGCGCAAAGGCCGGCTCAGACTTTCCTTGGATGGAGCGTTCGAGCGGGTGATGCGCGCTTGTGGCGAACGGGAGGAAACATGGATCACGGAAGAAATGGTGGACGCCTACACTGCCCTGCACCGCACAGGCCACGCGCACAGCGCAGAGGCGTGGGAAGGTGCGGAACTGGTCGGTGGCATCTACGGCGTGAGCATCGGTGCGGCGTTCTTCGGTGAGAGCATGTTCACGCGTAGCGACAATGCCGGGAAGGCAGCCTTCCACCACCTGGTGGATCGATTGCGGGCACAAGGCTTCGTGCTCTTCGACAGCCAGATCATCAACGACTTCACGCGCACGCTTGGCGCCCTCGAGATCCCTTTCACCGAATTCCAAGTGAGGCTCGCGAAAGCCGTCGCGGAGCCGGATCGGTGGTGAACTGTCAGGGGAATGCCTCCCACGCCCACGACTTGGTGAACACCGAGGCACCATCGGCCCCGAGATGGTTCACATCCACGAACAGATCGTCCTGCATGGGCAGATCCATGCGGTCAATGAAGACATGACCATCGGCAGCGAGTATGGCTGCACATCGCCGCGCGTGCTCGGCAAAGACTTCCTGTGCGTAGGGTCCGGATGAATAGGTGGACCGCACGGGGGTGCGCACCACCACCAGATGCACGCCTTTCTTCTTCAGCCAGTGGCTCATGTGTTCGAAGGCTTCGTATTGGTCGCCGGCGTGCTTGCTTTCGTAGTGGAAGGGAAGGTTCAGTCGCTTCTGGCTGATGGTCGTTGGCGTCATGTGCAAGGCCACGCCTCCGTCCTCATCGTATTTCAGCGATGTGTAAAGGCTGTCCTGCACACTGTTGCTCCCGATCATGGCTTCCCAATTGTGGATCTGCGATACCAACGGGAAGCGCATGAAGTACCAGCCCTTCCACACTCCGTTGATGTAGGCTTCCATCACCGGCCGGGGTTGCGCTTCCAATTGCGCACGCCCCGCGAAGTCCTCCGTGCTGGTGCAGATCAAGACCGTCCGCGGCGTATAGTGCTCCACATACATGCGGCACAGCGGTTCCAGGTCGGTCATCTTCAAACCCCATGCGCTCACGTTGTGGTATGAAAGGCTCTGGGGATCGAGCACCGCGCCAAGCACGTCGCTGCTCACGTTGTTGAGCGTGAGCGAGGAGCCGAGCAGCAATACGTCCGTGTGTTGGATCCGCTTGTCGCGCAGTTCCTCGAGCTTCGCATCGAAACTGTAACTGTTGGTGATCGGCGGCACGCCATCGCGCTTGGCGAAGTACACCCCGAGCAAGGCCAATGCGCCGAAGAAGGGCAGCAGGAAAACCGCCGCGCGCAAGAGGAGGGTCCGTTGTTCCGTGCCCATTTCAGAAATCGAAATAGATGAACTTCTGTTGCGCCGATCCGAGCAGGATGATGACACCCAGCACGGCGTAGTATGCCGTCCACCGCTTCCAAGGCGCGGCGATGTGGCCGATCTGCAATCCGTGCTGGCGTTCGCGCTGCAGCCATTCCACGCCCAGCATCACCAACACCAAGGGCATCATGCGCAGGCCTGCTTCCGCCGGATAGGTGAACAGCGACGGTCTGGCGATACCCGACAGGATCTCCCACGCCTGTCCCAATGTTGCCGCGCGGAAAAAGACGAAGACCAGCACGAACAGCAGGAAAGTGGTGAGTACTTGCACGGCTTCGCGCGGGCTTGGCAACAAGCGTCCGTGCGCAACGACGTCGGTGTTCGCGCGGTGCTTCCCGCGCACCAGCAGCCATACAAGGAACAGTCCGTTGAGGCCGCCCCATACCACGAACGTCCAGTTGGCGCCATGCCACAGGCCACTGACCAGGAAGACGATCATCACATTGCGCACCTGCATGCTCAACGGCCCGCGACTACCACCGAGGGGCAGGTAGAGATAATCGCGGAACCACGTACTGAGGCTGATGTGCCAGCGGCGCCATAGCTCACCCATGTCGCGGCTGAAGAACGGATAGGCGAAGTTGCGCATGAGGTCGAAGCCGAACAGCCGCGCGCACCCGATGGCGATGTCGCTGTAGCCGCTGAAGTCGCAGTAGATCTGTACGGCGAAGAAGATGGCCGCCACCAACAGCGTGCTGCCCGGCTGCACCGCAGGATCATCGAAGACATGATTCACATGTACAGCGCAGCCATCGGCGATCACCACTTTCTTGAACAGGCCCCACAGCATTTGCCGCAACCCGTCCTTGGCCTTGGCCATATCGAAAACGGCCGCCATGCCGAACTGCGGCAGCATATGGCTGGCCCGCTCGATCGGCCCGGCCATCAACTGCGGGAAGAACCCTACGAAGGCGAAGAACTGCAACGGGTCGCGCACGGCGTCCGTTTTGCGGCGGTACACATCAATGGTGTAGCTGAGCGTTTGGAAAGTGTAGAAGCTGATACCCACCGGCAGCACCAGGCCCAGGGTGAAGGGATCCACCTGCCAGCCGATCAGCGACATGGCCTGGGCGAAGCTGGTGGCGAACCAATCGAAGTATTTGAAGGTGGCCAGCAGCCCGAGTTGGGTCACCAAGCTGAACCCGAGCAGCGACTTCCGGCGCAGCGGTTGTTCCGTTCCGGAGAGCAGGATGCCCACCACGAAATCCACCAGCGAACTCATGAAGAGCAGGATCAGGAAACGCCAGTCCCACCAGCCATAGAACACGTAGCCCGCCACGATGAGGAAGGCATTGCGCCACGACACACGCTTGCTGAACACGGCCCAATACAGCACCCAGACAATGGGCAGGAAGATCAGGAAGGGGAGAGAATTGAAGAGCATGAACGGTGCGTGCGAACATAGCCGGGCGGTCGTCGGCATTCGGCCCAGCCCCACGCGGTTTTCAAGTGTTGTGTGTTGGCACGGGCTATGCTTCGGTGAACCAACTTTGCCCCATGCTGTTCCACCCCATCGCGTTGCTGATCTCCGTGATCTCCGCTGGAGCGCTTTGCGCCCAAGGCACAGCCAGCCTACACATCGAGGTGGCGCTGAACAAACCCCCGGCTGGCGAAGTGCGCTTGGCACTTTGCCCGGATAGCACGAGTTTCGAGGATGAAGTGGATTGCCGCTTCGAGAAGGCCAAGGCTGTTGGGAACCTGGTCGTGTTCGACCTGTCAGGACTGGCTCCGGGCAACTACGCGATCCGCGCGGTGCACGATGTGGATGCCGATGGCGACATCGATGTGACCAAGCTCGGTATCCCAACGGAGCCCTTCGGCTTCAGCAACGACGCGATGGGCAGGATGGGTCCGCCGACTTTCGAACAAGCCAGGTTCACGGTGAAGCCCGGCGCGAACAAAGTCTCCTTCAGGATGCGGGGAGGGTAGAAGAAGGAACTCAGCGTTCCTTCCTGACCACTTGGACTTCCACCGCGTTCCGCATCTTCAAGTAGTTCTGGTAGATCTCCGTGTTGCCCACGCGGTGCTCCAACGTCTCCTCCCAACGCCCGCTCAGGAACATGATCAGCTCGCAGGCTTCGCGCAGGCCATGTGTAGCGCCGCTGTTGAACGTGGCGATATCGCCATTGCCCTTGATGGAGGCGATCTCCATCAAGGGCGACGCCCCGCGTCGGATCAAGGTGCTGAAACCGCATTGCCGCGCAATGGGCAGGTCCAGGACATCATCAAAGAAGAAGGCCACTTGATCGGCGCGCAGGCCGTGCTCCTTCAGGAAGTTGGCGAACGCCTCGGGCTTGTGGGTGAAGCCAGAATGAACGGCGTGCAGGTGCTCACGCTGGGCGAAGCCCTCCGCTAGTGCATTGTGTTGTCCGGTGATGACGGCACAGGGAGGGAGTTGCTTGTATGTGTTCCACCACGTGAACCGCAACAGGTTCAAACCCATGCTGTCCACCTCACTGAACGGGCTGCTACCGTCGGTGTCCTTGAAGCCATCGTTGAAGACGCCGTCCCAATCGAGCACGAATGCGCGCACGTTGGCCAGCCGCCGTCGCAGCACATCGGGCTGTTTGTAGAAACGTGTGCCCAGTTGGGCGAAGGCCTTCAGTGCATCCATGGGTGGTCAGTTCGCGGCAGGCAGGGGCAGTCGGCAAAATGCAGTTGGTCGCTGCCCACTCCTCGGCCCCATTGCTCCTTTCAGTTTCAACCTGCGATCGCCTTCAACAGGTCCTGGATGTCGAGCATGCCGAGCTGTTTGCCGTTCTCGCTCACGCTGATCGTGTCCACCTTTTTTTCCTTGAAGAGCTTCTGGGCGTCGTCCAGCAGCGCCTCGGGTCCGATGGCAATGGGTTCGCTGAAGGCCAGGCTGCCGAGCTTCTTCGCGAGGAACTTGTTGCCTTCCTTTTCCAGGCCACGGCGCAAGCCACCATCGGTGAAGACGCCCCGGTTCTTGCCCTTCGGATCCACCACCATAACCGCCCCGAAACCATGCTTGGTCATTTCCACCAGCGCTTCGCTAACCGTGGCGCTGTCCTTCACCACGGGATTGCTGTGCGAAAGGATGTCCTTCACCTTCATGGTGATCAGGCGCGTGTGCTCATAGAACTGCTGCGTTCCGAGCTGCGTCATGTGATTGTCGGTGAGCTGCTTCATCAGCTTCCAAGGCACCGTGATCGTGTGTACACCGATCTCCACCGCGTTGCGCACGTGTTCTATCGTGCGCACACTGCTGAACATGATCTTGGAATCGTAGCCGTAATAGTTCACCGCTTCAACGCATTGGCGTACGAGGCCCAGTGCATCGTGGCCCTGGTCCTGCAAGCGGCCCACCAGCGGGCACACGTAGTTGGCACCGGCCTGCATGGCCATGTAGGCTTGTTGGAGGGTGTACACCAAATGCACGTTCACCATGATGCCATCGTTGCGCAGCATCCGGCAGGCGCGCAGCCCTTCGAGGCTCACGGGGATCTTGAAGACGGTCGTGTCCTTCTTCAAGCCCATCTTCAATTGGCGCTTGGCTTCTTTCACCACTTCCTCAGCGGTCTCGCCGAGGGCTTCCACTTGCAGGATGGGGACCTTCTTGGCGAGGTCCAGGATCATCTTGTCGATGTTGGTGACACCGCCGCGGTGCATGAAGGTGGGCGTGGTGGTGAGACCAGTGAGGAAGCCGAGCTTGAAGGCCTCGTCGATCTCTTTGCTATCGGCGCTATCGAGGTAGAGTTCCATGGATGGGTAGGCTGTGGATCGGAAATGGAATGCGGTGGAACAGTGCCCGTCAGGCGAGCACAGGTTGCTGCCGGTACTTGACTTCCACGGCGTGGAGTTCAAGCAGTGGTTTCATGAACTCCTCAAGTTTGCTCATGTCGAGCTGGCTGGCGGCATCGCACTTGGCGCAAGCCGGATCCGGATGGATCTCAATGAAGACGCCATCGACACCGGCGGCAACCCCGGCCCGTGCGATCGTGGGCATCACCTCGCGATTGCCGCCGCGCGGATCCGCACTGGGGATCCCGTACTTGCGGATGCTGTGGGTGATGTCGAAGACGATTGGGTAGCCCGTCTTGCGCATCTGATGGAACGAGCGCGGGTCCACCACCATGTCGTTGTACCCGAAGGTGTAACCCCGTTCGGTGAGGATGATCTTGCTGTTGCCCGCGCTCTCGCACTTCTGCGCAGGCTTGATCATGTTCTCGGGTGCCAGGAACTGTCCGTGCTTGATGTTGATCACCGCGCCGGTCTTCGCTGCTTCCACCACCAGGGTGGTCTGCATGCAGAGGTAGGCGGGTATCTGGATCACATCGCACACTTCCGCCGTGGGCTTGGCCTGGCTGGGGTAGTGGATGTCGGTAAGGATGGGGAAGCCGAAATCCTTCTTGATCCGCTGCAGCACTTTCAATCCTTCATCCAGTCCGGGACCCATGTAGAAGTCAACGCTGCTACGATTGTCCTTGGTGAAGCTGCTCTTGTAGATCGCGGGCAACTTCAGCTTCTCGCTTACGCGCTTGAGCGTTTCCGCTGTGCGCAGCATCACGCTCTCTTCCTCGATCACGCATGGGCCGGCGATCAGGAAGAGTTCCTCACTGCCACAGGCGATGTTGCCGACGTTGACGATCTTGGTCATGGGGGCGCAAACTTACCCTTTCGCCACGGCCACGTTCAGTAGGCGCTTGCCATCCATGAAACCTTCGAACGCATCGCCCACTGCCATGGGGCCTACACCAGCGGGCGTTCCGGTAAAGATCAGGTCCCCCGGTTCCAAGGTCATGTAGCGTGAAACGTGCGCGATCAGATCGGCCACGGGGAAGATCATGTCGCGCGTTCGACCTTCCTGCACCTTTACCCCGTTCTTCTTCAGTTCGATGCTGCTGGACCGCAGGTCCATGCCGGCCGCCAAGGGCAGGGCCACGTCGCCGATGACCGCGCTGCCGTCGAAGGCCTTCGCTTTTTCCCACGGGAGGCCTTTGGCTTTCAGTTGTTCCTGCACGGTGCGGGCCGTAAGGTCCAGGCCAAGCGTATACCACCCGACAAAGCCAAGGGCCATGTTGGCTGGAATGTCCTTGCCGTAGCCGTCGATCGCCACCACCACTTCCAGTTCGTGATGGATCTCGCCCAGATTGGTGGGCAGCTTCACCGGCTTGCCGGGATACACCACCGCCGTCTCGGGCTTGAGGAAGAAGACCGGTTCATCGGGCACGGCATTGCCCAGTTCCTTGGCGTGGTCGGCGTAGTTGCGGCCTATGCAAATGACCTTCATGGTCCGGTGGTTGTCAGGCTTGCGCGCGCTGGATGATGTTGCGGATGACGGCCAGTGTGCCGGGCGGGAAATCGTTGCCCAGCATCCACTTCAAGTATCCCGGGTCGCTGTGGACCAGATCCTCGATAGCCTTGCCCGCGTGCTTGCCGAAGGGGAGGATCACACGTTTTTGGTCATCGTAGCGCAATTTGCCTGCGGGATCCGGTGGGCGGTTCTGGTCGCCGCTCAGGTCACCCAGGAAATCCACGTCACCTTTCAGCGCCTCATACTTGTTGAGTTGGGCCAGCAGGACAGCGGCCGTGGCTTCCACATCGGCCAGCGCATTGTGCGCGGCGCTGTGATCCTGGTCCAGGTAAAAGCGCACCGCAGCGGTGAGGTCGCGCGGCTCCATTTTGTGGTACACGCGGGCCACGTCCACGATCCGCGCGATGGAGCTGTCCCAGTGGCGGCCCACGCGAAGGAGTTCCTCGGAGAGGAAGGGTACGTCGAAGCGCAGGCAATTGAATCCGCTGAGATCGCAACCATCGAGTTTGTCCAATAACAGGTCGGCGAGTTCTTCAAGTTTCGGGGCGCCGGCCACGTCCTCGTCACGGATGCCGTGCACGCGCGTTGCATCCGGCGGTATCGGCATCTGGGGATCCACCAAGCTCTCCCAACTTTCACGAGTGCCATCGGGATGCATGCGCACGATACCGATCTGCACAATGCGGTCCTTGCCGATGCGCAGGCCCGTTGTTTCCAGATCGAAGACCGCCAGTGGGCGGGTGAGGATAAGTGGCATGGCCGATGGTAGGTTGTGCTAAGGTGGAAATGAAAGCGCCCCGACAGTTGCCGGGGCGCCCAAGTTCTTCACGATCCTCCGCGAGCGGAGTGGTCGGGGATCAATGCACTTTCAGTTTCACGTACTGGAACTTGCCGTACTTCTCCGTGTTCTGGAAATCGCCGATATACTTCGGTCCCTGTACGATGTTGTTGATGGCTTCGATGAAGACCAGGTCGGGGTTCTTGCCCTTGGAGGTGATCGCCTCGATCAACCGCTTGCGCGCATCCTCCATCCGCTGGCGGCTCAGGTTCTCGTTGGTCCCGAAGGTCTTGGTCGGCACCTTCGAAGCGCTGGCCTCGATCACCACGGTGGCTTTGCCGTCCTTATCGATCGCCGAGATCACGGCGTTGATGTACTTCTGCCAATCGGCCTCGTTCTGCTCGATGTCCTTCATGTTGTACGCATAGTACTTGGAGTACTCACCTGCGTATGTGGCATCCGGTGTCACGTGCTTGCCCCCTTCGGTGCCCTTGGTCGCATCGGTCTTGTCGCCACCGGGTTCCTTCTTCCCACCGGCAGCAGCCAACACATCTTCTTTGGGGACCTGTGTGCCCTTCTCTCGCTTGCCTGGGGGCGCACCGGGTGGCAGATCCACTACGCTGGCGGGATCGGTGAGCGATACGGGGCTGAGGTAGATCTCCTTGTTGATCTCCTGGTACGCGCTCTCACATTCAACGAACACGTCTTCCGTATGGATGGTCTTGTCATCCACGCGGTAGTCCAGGTTGTACTCTTTGCACGGCGGCAGGATCACCACGTACACACCGTCGCGCAGGCGTGGTTTGTAGGTCTTCACTTCGCCGGTGGCTTTGTCGGTCACGTACAGCACCGTGCTGGGCGGAAGTGATTGGCCGGGAGGTGGAACGATGAATCCTTTGAGCACGGTGAGGCCTTCGGCTTCCATATCGGCCGGGAGGTCAACGAAGTAGATGTCCTTCTCCCCATAGCCCCCGATCTTGTCGCTGCTGAAATAGCCACGGCGGCCGTCGGCGGTGGTCACGAAGAAGACATCATCATCCACCGTGTTCAATGGGTAACCGATGTTCTCCGGCTGGGTCCAGGTGCCATCATCCTTCAGTTCGCTCTTGAAGATGTCGAACCCACCGATACTGTTGTGCCCCTTGCTGGCGAAGTACAGGTCGCGGCCATTGGGGTGGATGAACGGGGCGTCATCGTCGTAGGGTGTGTTCACCGGTGCCCCGATGTTCTGCGCCTTGCTCCACTCGCCCGTGGGGAGCTTGGTCACGCGATAAATGTCCCGGCCGCCGAGACCGCTCTTGCGGTCACTCACGAAGTACAACGTACTCCCGTCGGCTGTCATGGCGGCGTGCGTCTCCCAAGCCTTGGTGTTCACGTCGCTGCCCACCAGCACGGGATCGCTCCACAATTCACCCACGAGTTTGCTTTCGTAGATGCCACCGTCGCCAGCAACGTCCTTGTAAAGGAAGAGCGTCTGCCCATCGGCGCTTACGTTGATGGTGGCTTCATGCCCAAGGGTGTTCAGGTTCAGGAGTTCGGGTGCCTGCCAAGTACCACTGCGGTCCTTGTAGCTCACGTAGATATCCTCGTAAGGCAACCCCGCCACTTCATCGATCACGTCCAGATTGCTGCTGTCCGGCCTGATGCGGCGCGAGGTATAGAACAGTGCATTGCCGTCCACGCTGATCACGGGACTGAAATCGGGCAGATCGCAATTGATGACCGGCCCGATGTTGCTTACTTGGAAGGGCTTGGGGTCCTTCATCAGGATCCGGGCACTGGCGGTCTGTTCCAAACCGCGCACTGCGCTGGCGCGCAGTTCATGCTGGGGGTCGTTCTCGTCACGGAATTTGGTGTACAGGACATCGGCCTTGTCGAAGTCGCCATTGAGGTGGTAGGCCCGCGCGAGCCAGTAATCCACTTCCGGGGGAGCATTGACCTCCTTGGGGTCGAAGGGGTCATAACCGCTGGTGTTGAAACCGCCATAATCCGTGCTGCGCAACTGCGAGGCTTTCTCCAGCCAAATCAAGGCTTGTGCTTTCTTGTTGAAGCTCTGGCTGTAACTGTAGCCCAACTTCCAATTGAGGTTCGCGTTGGTGGGGTTCTGGTCCACCAGTTCCTTCCAGATATCCGCAGCCTGATTGAAGAACTTCTCCTCCATCAACTTGGTGCCTTCCTCGAATTTCCAGTTGAAGGATGTCTTGTCGCCTTGGGCCACCCCAGCCGAGGAGGTGAGCAGCGAGAGACCGAGAAAGGAAGCGTAACCGTATTTCATCATGATCGCGTTCGTTCCGGTGGAGCGATGAGGGGCGGGGATAGAGCGGCTAAATGTAGAAAAGTCCCGATGCGGCGGCGGCCATCAGAACTCGCGGTCCAAGGGCCATTGTTCCAGCAGGTCGGCAACGCGCCGAACGAAGCGTCCGCCCAAGGCACCATCCACCACGCGATGGTCGTAACTATGGCTCAGGAACATCATGTGGCGGATCGCGATCACATCGCCGCTGGGCGTTTCCAGCACCGCGGGTTTTTTCTTGATCGCACCGGTGGCGAGGATGGCCACTTGCGGTTGGTTGATGATCGGTGTGCCGAGCACGTTCCCGAAGGTGCCCACATTGGTGATGGTGTACGTGCCGCCGCTGATCTCGTCGGGGTTCAGCTTCCCTTCACGGGCACGGCTGGCCAGATCGTTCACGGCCTTGGCGATCCCCACCAGGTTCAAGCGGTCGGCCTGTTTGATCACCGGCACGATCAGGTTGCCGCTGGGCAACGCCGCTGCCATGCCGATGTTGATGTCCTTCTTCTTGATGATCGTATACCCGTCCACCTGCACGTTGATCATGGGCATCTCCTTGATGGCCTGCACCACGGCCATGACGAAGAGCGGCGTGAAGGTGAGCTTCTCGCCTTCGCGCTTCTCGAAAGCGCCCTTCACCTTCTCGCGCCACAACACCAGGTTGGTGACATCAGCTTCGACGAAGCTGGTCACGTGCGGGCTGGTGCGTTTGCTCATCACCATGTGGTCGGCGATCAGCTTGCGCATGCGATCCATCTCGATCAACTCGTCGCCTTGGGCAGGCTTGACAGAAGGAGCGGGGGCCGAGGCAGCAGAAGGAGCAGCGGTGGGAGCAGGTTGGCTCGCGGTTCGAGGCTCGAGGCTCGAGGCCCCGCGCTTCGGCAGATAGTCAAGGATGTCCTTCTTCGTAACACGGCCGCCTTCGCCTGATCCGTTGAGCCCTTCCAGTTCGGCCATGCTGACGCCTTCGCTCTGGGCGATGTTGCGCACCAGCGGGCTGTAGAATTTTCCGCTCGGTCCAGACTTTCCGATCGGGGCTCCCACGACAGCGGGGCTTGCGACCGCTGCGGAAGCAACCACCGGTGCTGCGGCCGCAACGGGCTTCGGGGTGCCGTTGGTCGCGGCAACTGGCGCAGAGGTGCTCACTCCTGTTCCTGCACCTGCACCTGTTCCGATGTGCGCAATTGGTTGGCCCACTTTCACCACGTCGCCATCGTTAACGAGCTTCTTCAACAACACACCATCCTGCGGAGCGGGTACTTCCGTATCCACCTTGTCGGTTGCGATCTCCACCATGGGTTCATCGGCTTTCACGGCCTCACCCTCGTTCTTCAACCACTTGATGATGGTGGCTTCGGCCACGCTCTCGCCCATTTTGGGCAGCAGGATCTCGATGTGCGACATGGATGGTAGTGCGGGTGCGAATGTACCAGCGTGGGATCCATGTGCTCATGTGTCCATGTGACCATGTGGCCATGCTTGGGCCTGCATTGATGGGCACATGAGCACATTGTCAGATGGGACGATGTCTCCTTCACCCGCCCAACATCCCGAAGCCCTTCCACACCAGCTTCACATCCTGCCACGGGCGGTAGTCCTTGGCATAGGTGATGTTCACGCGCTGCACCACCAATGGATCGGGCGAGAGGTGGTGCACGAGCACCGGATCGATCACCCCGTTCAGCAGTTTGGGCAATCGGGCCATGGCCGGCTGCGGGTGGTAGCCCACCCACGAGCGCTTGCCACGGAGCACGTGCACGATGTTGCGGAGGAAGTCACCCTTCGCCCGCACGAACCAGATGGCGATGGGCAGGGTGGCGATCAGCAACAAGGCGATACCGATGTCCATGGTGCGTTTGCGCCGCCGGGCGGCACTGCTGCTCACGGAGTGCTGCTCCAGGATGTTCAGGTCCTGCAGGCTCTCGATACTGCTGGAGCCGATGATGAATTCCCGGGCGGGTTGGGCGATCTTGAACAGCGCACGTGTGCGGCGCAACCGTTCCATCAGTTCAATGATCCTTCCCCAACGGAGGTCCTTGGCACAGAACACCACTTCGTCGATGCCCAGCTTCCGGATGCGTCGTTGCAGTTCCTTGTCGGCTTCGGGCAGGTTGGCCATCCGCGCTTCCACCTGCACCTGGCGGCCCGACCCGAAGTGTGTTTGCCAGAGCAAGGCCAGGGCATGTTTGGTCTCCGGCTCCGATCCGATGGCCAGGATCCGTTGGCGTTCCCGATCGCGGAGGCTGTAGCCCTTCACGCGCAACGCGTGCATCACCAGACGGGCGGCCACCGGTGCGGCCCCCAGCAGGAGGGTGGCAACGATATCGGGACCGACCTGGTGAAGCGTTCCGTTCCAGACGCGCCGCAGGATGAAGAAAATGGACCAGGCCAGCATGCCCCTGGCAACGTTGATGAGTTTCACCGGCCGATCATATGCGCCGGTGATCGCCAGCAATCCGACAAGCACGCCGGTGAACATCGCCGTTTCCGGTAGGCCGCTCCCCGCGGCATCATCGCCGAGCCACTTGGAGAAGGTCCGCGCGGTGAGGGCGATCAGCACGAAGTCGATGATCGGGAGCAACGCCCGCCGCAGGAAACGCACAACGATGGCCGCTGCAGCGCTGAGGTAGATGCTGCCGTTGATCAGCAGGCTGAAGAAATCGGTGCGCCGCCGGGTGAAGTGTTTCTGCGCGAAAATGGCCATGGCGTTGTAGAACACGAACACATAGTTCACGCTGCTCTTCTTGGTGCTCTCGCCCTTGTAGTGGATGATGCGCGCTTCGGGGAAGTACCAGTTCTCGTATCCGCCGAGCGTGATCCGATAGCTCAGGTCGATGTCCTCCCCGTACATGAAGAAACTCTCATCAAGCAGGCCCACCTTGTCGAGGGTGTCGCGGCGCAGGAACATGCACGCACCGCTGAGGATCTCGATGCGGGCGACCTCGTTCTCGGGCAGATGCCCCAGGTGGTAGCGCCCGAACACCTTGCTGCGCGGGAAGAGGCGCGTGAGGCCGATGATCTTGTAAAAGGCGACCGCCGGTGTCGGTAATCCGCGCTTGCTCTCCGGCAGGAAGGCGCCCGTGCCGTCGATCATCTTCACCCCCAGGCCACCGGCCTTCGGGCGCGCGTCCATGAAGGCGAGCACCTTGCGGAAGACATCTTCACCCACCACCGTATCGGGGTTCAACAACACCACATACTCGGCGGTGCTTTCCTTGATCGCCTGGTTGTTCGCGCGGCTGAAACCGACGTTCTCCTTGTTGGCCATCAACTTCACCTGCGGGAATTTCTCCCGCACCATCTCCACGCTGCCATCGGTGCTGAGGTTGTCCACCACGAACACATCGCCATCGATCCCTTCCAACGCCCGCACAGTGGTACGCAGGCACTGCTCCAGGTAAGCCCGCACGTTGTAGTTGACGATGATGACGGAGAGCTTCATGTGTCCATGTGCCCATGTGATCGGCGCGCAAGCCCCGCACACCATGTGGCCATCAACCCACCGTTACATGAGCACATGACCGCATGGCCACATGGCCACACGAACGCGTGGTTACATGACCCCATGGTCACATGGCCACATGGGCAAATGGTCACATGCCTTCTCATCGTCTCACACTCTGCTCGTACGGTTTCCTATCCGCGATACTACGGCCGAGCGTCAGCTCATCCACGTTCTCCAGTTCGCCGCCCACGCTGATGCCGCGGGCGATCATGCTCACCTTCAATTGCGCGTGGGCCGCGGCGGCCTTGCGGTGCAGGTAGAAGCTGGTGGTGTCGCCTTCCAACGTGGCAGGCAACGCCAGCACCACTTCCGTGGCTTCGCCGTCGGCGAGGCGTGCGAACAACTGGCCGGTGTTGAGATCGTCCGGGCCGATTCCGTCCATGGGGCTGATGACGCCGCCGAGCACGTGGTACAAGCCCTTGAACTGTCGCGTGTTCTCGATGGCGATCACATCGCGGATATCCTCCACCACGCAGATGAGGCTGCGGTCGCGCCCGGGATCCGCACAGATCTCGCACAATGGCTTGTCGCTGATGTTGCAGCACACGGTGCAATACTGTACGTGTTCGCGCAGCGCGCGCACCGCATCGGTGAAGCGGTACACCTCGTGCGGCTCGCGACGCAGCATGTCCAGCGCCAGGCGCATGGCCGTACGCCGCCCGATGCCGGGCAAGGTGGCCAACTGGTCCACTGCGTTCTCCAGGAGTTGCGAGCTGAGCGGCATGTTCGGTACGGGGCGAAGCAAAGCAATGTGCGGCATCCCAAACACGAACGGTACGGTAAGTGTGTTGCATCCCGATACGTCGGGACGTTGGTGCCCCGTTACTTTGAACCCGATGAACATCTTCCGTTGCCTTCCCCTCGCCGTGGTGACACTGCTCTGCGCCAGCGGATTGGCGCAAGAAGTCACGATCACTGGAAAGGTCACCAGCACCGACCCGGAGCGGGTGCTGTACGACCTGATGGTGGTGAACAAGCGCACGCGCACGGGCACCTTCGGCAATGTGGACGGCAGTTTCACGGTGAAGGCCCTGAAGACCGATACGCTGCTCTTCGGCTCGGCCGGCCACCAGACGCAGCCCATCAGTATGATCGACAGCGCTGCCAAGGAGGTGTATGTGTTGTCGTTGCGCTTGCAGCAGAACGTCATCCGGCTGCGCGAGTTCAAGGTGGTGCCGGAGCGCGACCTCGAAGAGATCCAGAAGGACATCGAGGACCTCGGCTACAACAAGGACGACTACAGCATCAGCGGGGTGGATGCCATGCAAAGCCCCATCACCTTTCTCTACCAAGCCTTCAGCAAGCGCGAGGCGAGCAAGCGCCTGGTGGCCGAACTGCGCAACGAGGACCGGAAACGTGCGCTGCTGAAAGAGCTGTTGCGGCGCTATGTGGAGTACGATATCATCAACCTGAGCGATGCGGCCTTCGACGACTTCATCGACTTCTGCAGCGTGCCCGATGAAGTGATCAAGGGACTCTCGCAGTACGACTTCCTCATGTACGTGAAGAAGAAGTACGAGCTGTACAGCAGCTTGGGCCCCACGCGACAGCATTGAACCGCATGCACCTGCGCGCCTGCTTCCTGCTCATCGCGCTTCTTTCCGGCGTGGCGGCATGGCCGCAGGACGATGAACTGATGATGCGCAGCGTCACCCTCGCCGATGCCGTCATCAAGGCCAAGGGCAGGGGCTTCCAGTTCGAAGGCTTCATGCGGCAGGTGATGAGCGATACCACCTTCCACCAGGCCTTCATCAATACCAAGTACCATCCGCATCGGCTCACGTCATTGTTGAAGGTGCGCAACAAGGAGGAAAAGGAAACGGCCTCGCTCTTCCGCAAGGGGCATCTGGTGCGCGATGGCGCCATGGCCGAACTCGTGCTGGACAGCGTGGTGGAAGTCGGGAAGTTGCGGCACCGCGACAGCACCTTCCGTTACCTCACGGCTGAGATGTACGACGACGTCTTCTTCGCGAAGGCCCCGTACCGGGCCAGCAACCGCATCCACGTACACCAGCAGGAGATCGACCGGCGCAGCAAGTTCGACAAGTACAAGAGCGAGCTGAAGAAATTCATGTTCAACCCGGGGCAGGAGATCGGCAGCGTGCCCTTCATCGGAGACAAGATGGCGCTCTTCGACAGCACGATGATCCCGCTCTACGACTACCGCCTCGATGTGGGCTACCGCAGCAACCGATCTTGCTGGCTCTTCACCGCAGTGGCCAGGGACAGCATCGGTGGCAAGCGTGCCGACGAGGACGACACCGTGATCAAGCGCATGAGCACATGGTTCGATCAGGAAACCATGCAGGTGCTGGCACGCGAGTACCGCATCGCGCACGATGCCGTGTTCCTGGAATTCGACATCAGCATCACGGTGGAGAACATGTGGATGGACGGGACGCTGCTGCCCGTAACGGTGCACTACGACGGCGTATGGGACATCCCCTTCAAGAAGCGCGAGATCGTGCGCTTCAACCTGGCCATGGATCAGTGGCGCGTGGTGGAGTAGCGTCCCGTCATCGCGAACGGGTCTCGTCATTGCGAGGAAGAACGACGAAGCAAGAGTGAAGCGATTCATGCGACGTGGCAGGTAGCTGACCTGCTCATCACTTCCACCAACCTTGCATGGATGGCCGCGCGCCTCTGAAGGCGCTCGCGATGACGGGAGGTTCGGGCACCCACAGCACCGGAATGGCCAGCAAGGCTCAGCTGGCGAACTTCTTCAGCTTCGCGTACAGCGTCGTCAGCCCGATGCCCAGCAGTTCCGCAGCCAGCGTCTTGTTGCCGCCGGTCTGCTTCAGCACCCGTCGGATGTGTTCGCGTTCGACGCTCTCCAGGTCGTAGGCTGGGGAAGTCGCAGGCGTTGTGGCGCCTTGCAGTTCGAGGGGCAATGAGGCGGCATCGAGCAGCGGACCATCGCACAGGATGCAGGCCCGCTCGATCACATTCCGCAGCTCTCGAACGTTGCCGCGCCAGGCATGGTGCATCAATCGCTCCTTCACGGCACCGTCCATGCCGGTGATGGGTTTCTTCAACCGGCCGGCGTAATGCATCACGAACTGCTGTGCGAGAACAGGGATGTCCGCCTTGCGCTCCGCCAGTGATGGCAGGCGGATCATGAAAGCCGACAGCCGGTAGAACAGGTCCTCGCGGAAATTCCCGCTCGTCACTTCCTGCGGCAGGTCGCGGTGCGTGGCGGCGATCACGCGCACGTCGGCCTTCATCGGCCTGGTGTCGCCCACGCGCAGGTAGTCGCCGGTCTCCAGTACGCGCAGCAACTTGGCCTGCAGTTCGGGCGAGAGCTCGCCGATCTCGTCCAGGAAGAGCGTGCCACCACGAGCGGCTTCCACCAGACCCTTCTTGTCTTTCGCCGCACCGGTGAACGCACCCGCCACATGACCGAAGAGCTCGCTGTCCAACAGCTCGCGGTTCAGCGCGCCGCAGTTCACCGCCAGGAAGGGGTTGTTGTGGCGCTCGCTCGCCGTGTGGATCGCGTTGGCGAACACCTCCTTGCCGGTTCCCGTCTCGCCCAACAGCAACACCGTGGCATCAGTTGGCGCCACCCGGCGCGACAGGTCCAGCGCTTGCAGGATCGCCGGCGAGCGGCCCGTGATCGCATCGAAGGACTTCGCGGTCATCGCCTTCGGTGCCCGCGCCACCTGTGCGTTCTTCTCGCATGCCCGCGAGACGGTGGGCACCAACTTGGCATTGTCGTCGCCCTTCACCAGGTAATCGAACGCACCGTTCTGCACGGCGTGCACGGCATCGTGTATGGTGCCGAAGGCGGTGAGCACGATCACCTCGGTGTCCGGCTGCTGGCTCTTGATGGCCTTGGTCAATTCAACCCCGTTCGCGTCGGGCAGCTTCACATCGCACAATACAACATGGAAGCCTTGGGCCTTCAAGCGCTGCAAGGCCTGCGTACCGTTCTCGGCAGTGGTCACCGCATAGCCCTCGCTCTCGAAGAGCCGCTGAAGCATATTGCGCAACTGCGGCTCATCGTCAATGATCAGCAGGCGGGGGGAGGCGCTCACCGCACGAACATACTTGGCAGCACGATGCGTGATCGCCCTCCCCTCATCGCGAGGAGGCTGGACCCCTTCGGCATAGCTCGGGGCAGGCACCGCGATCCATGCGTTGCTATAGGTAGCTGACCAGCTTATCACTTCCACCAACCCCGCATGGATCGCGGAATTCATCCTGAGCGAGTCGAAGGAGCCTAAGAAGGCTTCGCGACGACGTGCACGCGAGCGTCAGCACAACGGGACATGCGCGAGCGGATGCGACGCTCACCCACGTTCCTCTCCCTCATCCGCTGTGGCCGGCATGGGCGGCTTGCCGTAGATGGAATCGGTGTGCAGGTATTTGGAAACGAGGTACGCGAGCGCGGAAGCGATCATCAGCGGCACGAAGAGCGCATAGCCGCCCGTGATCTCCGCGATCAGGAAGATCGCAGTGAGCGGCACGTGGATGGTGCCACTGAGCAGGGCCGCCATGCCCACCACGGTGAAGTTCACTTCGTTGAGTTCCATGATGCCGGTAAGGTTCACGGCGCGCGCATAGCCGAAGCCGAGCATGGCACCGATGAAGAGCGATGGACCGAACATGCCCCCGTTCCCACCCGCCCCCAATGTCAGTCGCGCGGCCACCACCTTCAGGAGCATTAGGCCGACCGCCAACGCCACGATGCTCCACAGCCCGAGGTTGAACTCCACGGGCGAATAGCGCGTGAGCGCCGCAGCATCGCCTTGCAGCAACAGTTGCACGCTGTCGTAGCCCTCGCCGAACAGCGGAGGGAAGAAGAAGATGCAGATGCCCAGCACCAGCGAACCAACGATCGCCTTGGTCCACACACGCCGCGTGCGCTGGAAGAAACCGCCCACCCACTCGTACAGCTTGATGGTGCCCACCGACGCCAGTGCACCCAGGAAGGCGAGCAGCACATAGAAGGGCAGGGCAGCGGCGTTCCACGAATCGGTGATGAGCACGAAGGGCCGGCCGAAATCGATGACGGAGGAGAAGAGCGTGGCCGAGGCGGATGCGATCAGCAGCGGCACCACCATCGTCATGGCGTTGTTCACCAGCAGCACCTCCAGTGCGAAGACGGTGCCAGCGATGGGCGCGTTGAAGATGGCGGCCACGCCCGCCGCCGCGCCGCTGGCCAGCAACAGGGTGCGCTCCGCCTGCCCGAAGCGGAAGAAC
>JBATMK010000323.1:0-2490 GCA_049289815.1 Flavobacteriales bacterium | reverse complement strand
GTGGAGGAAGCACTTTGGTTGAGTGCCGAACGCTTCACCCGGCCATCGAGATCCACTTCCACATCAACGGTCACCGTGCCGCCTGTTTTGCACTTGTAAGCAGGCACGGCAATGTTGGCCGATCGGTCCGTAAGGTTGTGCTCCACGGTAACGTTCCCTGCAAGCTTCACCGGTTTCGCAGGCTCCATGTACAGCCGCTTGTCCCACTTCTCCGGTGTAAGGGCGGGCACCACGATCTCCTCACCACGTTCGGCGCGTTCCTGGGCCAGGCGGTCGAACTCCTGTCGCTCGAATTCCTTGAGGTCTTCCATGCTCTTGGCCTCGTAGCGCTCCAACGTGGCCTCGCTCGGCTTCGCGATGTCGGCCATGGCATTGCTGATCGCGTTGGTCACATCGCCCAGTGCCTGTTGTTGCTGCATGCTCTGGTCAGCGAGGGCTTGCAGCTCCGTTTCGCTCATGGGCGTAACGATCTCCAGATACTCCTCCTCCTTGTCCTCCTCGGGCTCGTGGCTGTTCAATTCCGCAATGGAGAATCCGAGCAGCACGAAGCTGTGCAACAACAAGGTGCCGATGACACCATACTTGTGCTTCTCGAACCAGCGATCGAACCTGTCCCACATCGGCTTCGCCCCAAAGTAACACAGGGGCTGCCCCGTTCAACGCATCCGGATGCGCCAGGGATCCGGCCAGTGGTTGTTCCATCGGTTACCTGCACCCTTTGCCCAGCCCAATGCCAGTTCGTTGAACGTCACCAGTACGGTTCCTGCGGCTTCCATTGCTCGCAACGCCTCACCACGCAAGTAGCGCAGGGCATCCTCTCTTTCAACAGGAAGTGTTCTGGCCGCGCCCTTGTTGAGCAACGAACTCAGCGCCAAGGCGGGTAGAGGCTTCAGTTGTTTTCCCTTCACATCGGCCACGGGAATTCCTGGTGCGATGCTGTTCACGGCCTGTTGTAGGCGGTCGATGAAGGGGCCATGCATGGAAGAAGCTGCAAAGACCAGGTCGCGGTGTTGGCGGAAGTCGAGTTGCTCGGGGTCGTTGAGCAGCGCCCGCAGCGTATGGTCGAAATGGATCGTTGCTGTCGAAGTCCGTGCTTTCGGGGGATCGTTCCGCTCACCCGGTTTTCGGAGCACTGCCATGAACTGGCCTTCGCCACGGACCAAATGCGGGTAGCAACGCATTCCGATGCCGTTCTTGCCTTGTCGTATCCCGTGGTTGCCCACGACTTCGATCGCCAGGTGTACGGCGCCATGCATCGCCATGACGCGCTCAACCTGTTCCTCGTTCTCACAAGCCTCATAGGTGCACGTGCTGTATATCAGAAAGCCTCCCGGGCGTAGGGCAGGCCAGATCGCATCGAGGATGCGCTCTTGCCGAAGTGCGCACTCCCCGACCAACGCAGGGCTCCATTGTTCGATCGCGAACGGGTCCTTCCGTATGAGGCCTTCGCCGCTGCACGGTGCATCCACCAGTATCAGGTCGAAGGCCGCGCTCAGCGCCGTGAAATTCCCGGGGTGGCTGTTGCACACCACAACGTTCGGGTGGCCCCACTTCCAAAGATTCTCTTGCAACACCGACGCACGTTTCGGTTCCACTTCGTTGCAAACGAGCAGGGATCCATCGCTCAGCATGCTGCGCAAGTGCGTGGATTTTCCACCGGGCGCAGCGCACAGGTCCAAGGCCACGACATCCTTCCCGGCCAGGCCGGTCGCATGGAAGGCGGGTTCCAGGATCATGCTGCTTGCTTCCTGCACGTAGTAGGCACCGGCATGCATCCGCGGATCCAACGTGAAGACCGGACGCTCCGGCAAGTACCGACCGTTGACCGACCAAGGCACGCGATCGCCTGACAGGTCACATGGTTTCTGGGGGTTCAGGCGAACGCTCACGGGCGGAGCCTGTGCGAGCGCGTGTTCGAACGCCTCCATTTCCCCACCGAAACCCCGCTCTAGCGCTGTGCGGAGATCGGGTTTGAGCAATGGCATCGCTCGCGCGATCAGTTCACCGCAGCTGTTTCGCGCAGCACCATTTGTTCGCGGCCGGGCCCGAGGCTCACCATCGTCACGGGCACGCCAACGGCACGCTCAATGCGGTCCACGAAGGCTGAAAGTCCGGCGTCGATGCTCGTGTTGCTCTGCCAGCCGGGAGTGCTCTCCAATACCGGTTCCACATCGGTACTGATGGCGTACGGCATGCGGTCCATGGTGCGACCTGCGATGCGGTAGTGGGTGCACAACTTCACCTCTGGCATTCCGGAGAGGACGTCGGCCTTGGTCATGGCCAGTTCGGTGATGCCATTGATCATAACGGCGTAGCGCAAAGCTGGAAGATCGAGCCAGCCGCAACGGCGCGGCCTGCCCGTAGTGCTGCCGAATTCGCCACCGGCCTGCCGGATGCTCTCCCCCAGATCGTTGTCGAGTTCAGTGGGGAAGGGCCCGCTCCCGACGCGGGTGCAGTACGCCTTGAAGATGCCGATGACGCGCCCGATGC
>JBATMK010000322.1:0-4483 GCA_049289815.1 Flavobacteriales bacterium | reverse complement strand
CTGCACCGGCTCCTGCAGACCGCACACAACAAGCGAGCCGCCCACGCTCTTGCACAAACGGTTGGCCACAAGCAAGGCGCTCAACCCGCTGCTATCGCAGTAGCGCGTGTTGCTGAGGTCGATGATGGCATTGCGCACGCCTGTCTTGTTCAGATACACCAGTTCGCTCTTGAGTTCGGGCGCGCACGTGGTGTCGAGCTTGTCCACGTTGCTACGGATCAACGTGTACTTGCCCTTGTCCTCGATGGTGAAGTTCATGTGCTGGAAGTAGGTATCCGGCCAAAGATAGGTTTCGCTTCAACTTGTTTTCCCAAGCCGCCCGGCAAGCAGGTAGAGCACCGCCATCCTTACGGCCAGGCCGTTCTGTACTTGGTCCAGGATGATGCTGTCGGCATGATCGGCCACCTCGGAAGTTATCTCCACCCCCCTGTTGATGGGCCCGGGGTGCATGATCACGATCGACTTCCCAACTCTCTTGTACCGCTCCAGGTCCAGGCCGAACAGCATGGCATACTCCCGAAGGCTGGGGAAATTGGCGATACCATCGCTGCCTTGGCGCTCGAGTTGGATGCGCAGCATATTGGCCACATCGCACCAAGCCAGTGCCTTGTCCAGGTCGTGCTCCACGCGCACACCCAGACTTTCCACATGCTTGGGCATCAATGTGGTCGGCCCGCAAAGCATCACTTCGGCGCCCAACTTCTTCAAGCAGTGGATGTTGCTCAGCGCGACCCGGCTGTGGAGGATGTCGCCAACGATCAACACTTTCACGCCCTTCACCTTGCCGAGCTTCTCGCGGATGCTGTACGCGTCGAGCAAGGCTTGCGTCGGGTGCTCGTGTGTGCCATCGCCGGCGTTCACGATGATGGCTTCCACATGGCGGCTCAGGAATACGGCTGCACCGGGATCCGGATGGCGCATCACCACCATGTCCACTTTCATCGCCAGGATGTTGTTCACCGTGTCGATGAGGGTCTCGCCCTTCTTCGTGCTGCTGCTGCTGCTGCTGAAGTTGACGATGTCCGCGCTCAACCGTTTCTCGGCCAGCTCGAAGCTGATCCGCGTGCGCGTGCTGTTCTCGAAGAAGAGGTTGGCGATGGTGATGTCGCGCAGCGAAGGCACCTTCTTGATGGGCCGCGCCAACACTTCCTTGAAGCCGTCGGCTGTGCGGAAAATAAGATCGATATCCTCGGACGTGAGGTCCTGGATGCCCAGCAGGTGCCGTGTGCTCAGTTGTTCGGTCACGTATCGGTGGCTGGTGCTTTGGGCGCCGTGCGCTCGGTGGTCGAAGATGCGTGTTCGAGGATGAGCACGCGGTCCTTGCCCTCGGTCTCCCTCCATTCCACGGTCACGCGTTGGTCGGCAATGCTGTCCACCCAGCGGCCCACGTAATCGGGTTGGATAGGCAGTTCGCGGCTGAAGCGCCGGTCGATGAGCACCAGCAATTGCACGCTGGCCGGGCGACCGAAGGACAAGAGGGCATCCAGGGCGGCACGTACCGTGCGCCCGCGGAACAACACATCGTCGATCAGCACCACGTGCATGCCGTCGAGGCTGAAATCCAGATCGGTGCTGCTGGGTGCGGCGGTCACCGACCGTTCCCGGAAATCATCACGGTGGAAGGTGATGTCGAGTTCACCATAGGTGATGTCCTCGCGCTTGAGGATGCCTTGAAGTTCCTTCTTCAAGCGCTTGCCCAATAACACGCCTCGCGGTTGAATGCCGATGAGCGCGGTGTTGGCCAGATCGCCGTGATCCTCGATCAACTGCTGACAGAGCCGTGTGACCGTAAGGCCGAAGGCTTTGCTGTCCAGCAGGGTAACAGGGCGCATTGGAGGGTGGGCGAAGATAGAAGGGGCATATGCACCGCCCCGAACGCACCACGGCCCCTCCGTTAGGAAGGGCCGTGGCGCATGATCGTTCGAAGACAGCGCTTACTCTTCG
Source organism: Flavobacteriales bacterium (assembly GCA_049289815.1). Lineage (GTDB taxonomy): Bacteria > Bacteroidota > Bacteroidia > Flavobacteriales_F > PHOS-HE28 > PHOS-HE28. The sequence goes on along the minus strand of JBATMK010000322.1, from coordinate 2,539 downwards.
CTCACGCCTTCTTCAGCCTCCTTCTGGTCTTCGCTGGCTGCGGCCTTGGCGGCTTTCTTCGCCTTCTTCTCCTTGGCAGCGGAAGCGGCGGTTGCCGTAGCGGCACTTTCACCAGCCTCCATCTTGTTGCGCAGATCGCTCAGTACGCTCAGGTCGCCGAGGGTGCTCTTCTCAACTTTATCGTTCACGCTCTTCACGCTCGGGCTCTGTCCACCGCCGGTGTCGCCATCGGCTGCCTTGCGGCCGCGGCGCGGCGCGCTACCAGCTGCCGGTGCGGCTGCTTCGGGGGTGTCGTCGCCCACTTCGAAGGTGCGCGTGTGGCTGAGGACGATACGGCGTGCATCGCGGTTGAATTCGAGCACCACGAAGGGCAGCTTCTCTTCCAACGCGGCTTTGCTGCCGTCTTCCTTGCGCAGGTTCTTCGCGGCCACCATGCCTTCCACACCGTAGGGCAGGCTCACCACGAAGTTCTGGCCGGCACGTCCGATGATGGTCCCCTCATGGGTGCTAAGCGGTGTGAACACACCGGCGAACACATCCCATGGGTTCTCTTCCACCTGCTTGTGGCCGAGGCTCAAACGGCGGTTCTCCTTGTCCACCTCGAGCACTTGCACTTCGATGCTGTCGCCCACGGCGCAGAACTCGCTCGGGTGCTTGATGCGCTTGGTCCAGCTGAGGTCGCTGATGTGGATGAGGCCGTCCACGCCATCCTCCAGCTCGGCGAAGATGCCGAAGTGGGTGAGGCTGCGGGCCTTGGCCGTGTGGCGGCTGCCAACAGGATACTTGGTTTCGATATCGGCCCATGGATCGGCAGCGAGCTGCTTCATGCCAAGGCTCATCTTGCGGGCCTCGCGGTCGATGTTCAGGATCACGCACTCGATCTCCTGCCCCTCCTTCAGGAAGTCCTTCGGGCTGCGCAGGTGCTGGCTCCAGCTGATCTCGCTCACGTGCAGCAGGCCTTCCACACCGGGGGCCACTTCCACGAATGCGCCGTAATCGGTGATCACCATCACCTTGCCTTTCACTTTGTCGCCGGCGTTCATCTCGGCGCTGAGGGCATCCCATGGGTGCGGGCTCAGTTGCTTGATGCCAAGGGCGATGCGCTTGCGTTCGTCGTCGAACTCCAGGATAACGACCTGGATCTTCTCGTCCAGCTTCACCACCTCCTCGGGGTGCGCTACGCGGCCCCAGCTCAGGTCGGTGATGTGCACCAATCCGTCCACGCCACCGAGATCCACGAACACACCATAGCTGGTGATGTTCTTGACGGTGCCTTCCAACACTTGGCCCTTCTCCAGGCCACCGATGATCTGCTTCTTCTGGGCTTCCAGCTCTGCTTCGATCAGCGCCTTGTGCGAGACCACCACGTTCTTGAACTCCTGGTTGATCTTCACCACTTTGAACTCCATGTTCTTGCCCACGAACTGGTCGTAGTCGCGGATCGGCTTCACGTCGATCTGGCTGCCGGGCAGGAACGCTTCGAGCCCGAACACGTCCACGATCAGGCCGCCCTTGGTGCGGCACTTCACGAAGCCCGTGATGATCTCGTCCTTCATCATGGCGTCGTTCACGCGGCCCCAAGCACGGTGCACGCGCGCCGTCTTGTGGCTGATGACCATCTGGCCACCCTTGTCCTCCTGCTTCTCGATGTAGACCTCCACCTTGTCGCCGATGGCGAGATCGGGCTTGTAGCGGAATTCGCTCACCGGTACAACGCCTTCGCTCTTGTAACCGATGTTGATCACCACTTCCTTCTTGCCCACGGCCACCACAGTGCCTTCCAGCACGCTCTTCTCGGCAATGCTGCTGAGGCTCTCCTCGTAGCTCTTCTCGAGGGTCTCGCGGGTGGCTGCGGGAACACCATCATCGTCGAGGCTGTTCCAATCGAAATCGGGAGCAGGTTCAGCGAAAGACAGTTTACCCTCGTTGATGGATGCGCTGGTGCGCGGCGCCATCGTCGCCTCTTTTTGTTCGGTAGCCATTTGGCTTACTTCACTTGTATCCCGGACCAAGGCAGCACGACCGGAAGGGTTCGGTTGGTTGGGCCCGCGGTGCTGCTGCGCGGACCTTCCCTGAAAAGGGAGCGCGAATGTAGCCGGAGAGAACATGTGGCCATGTGCCCATGTGGCCATGTGCCCATCCCAACCTGACTTCCGTGCGCAATAGCAGTGTATTTGAGTTCATGGCCACATGAACACATGGTCACATGGACACATGGACCAGCCCTATTGGTCCGGCTACTTTTGGCCTTCCAGCCAAGCCCGTTGTTCCGCACGATGCGCTCCTTCGAGATCCCCACCCATTACCGCAGCAACCTTGTTGGCAGGTTGAAGGCATGGCGGAAGGCCCAGGACCCGAAGAAGAAGGACCTCAGCCCCACCCTGCTCGATCTGGGTGCAGTGCGGTTCGTCCTGGCAAGGCACTTCGGCTTCTGTTACGGGGTGGAGAACGCCATCGAGATCAGCTATAAGGCGCTGGAGGAGAACCCTGGCAAACGGATCTTCCTCCTGAGCCAGATGATCCACAACCCCGAGGTGAA
>JBATMK010000321.1:0-1713 GCA_049289815.1 Flavobacteriales bacterium | reverse complement strand
GTCGTATACTGTGGCAGCGGTTACAAGCGCTGAGTATGTGCTCCCTTGCGCGATGGGCGGTGCGGCGCCCAACCATCCGGTTCCGTTCCAGCGGAGCATGCCGTAGTCCACGTTCGAAATGGACCAGTCGCCCAGGGCGTGAAGGGCGGGTCCGCTTCCGTCATCATAAACCAACATGTGAGTCGAGCCCTCTGTCCAAGGCGAGGGGATGGTGAGAATAAGTTGCCAGGCAGTGCCGTTCAGACGGTAGATTGTTTTGGGTCTCCTGACGTGATCCGCCGGTCATGGTCTTATTCCTGAGCAGCAAAGTGTGATCATCGCCATGACGGCAGCAGCGCTGTGAAACCCGAACGCTCGGTGGATCAGGAGCTTGATCTTGTTGTTCATGCCCTCGGCCTGGCCGCTGGTGATGCCGTACCACCGAATGAAGCCGAGAACGCCCTCCATGTGGCCCCGGATCGTCTTCGCGAACTTCTGCAACGGCGCAAGCCGCGAGAGCAGCGCGGAACGGGTCCAGCTCATCAGGAACTTGCGGCCCTTCTCCTCGTCCTTGATCTTCCAGAACTCCTCGAAGTCAACTCGCAGCTCGTAGGCTCGGGTCAGGTGTTTGTTGGTCGCCTGTACGCGTGCGATCGCGAGTTTGTCCTTCGGCTTCAGATGCTTCGGGTTCCGCAGCAAAGCAAAGCGCGTGTGCTTGAGTTCCTTGCGGTCTTCTCCCTCGAGGCTCCTGCACTCGTCGCGGCGCACGCCGTCGACGGCTTCGAGCAGGAGCTTCACGATGTGGAATCTGTCGTAGATGATCTCGGCGTTCTTCGCTCGCTCCAGCACTGCGCTCCGGTAGCCACCGCTCATGTCCATGGCGACGACTTGCAGCTTGGCCGTGCGCTCCAGGCCGAGCTCGTCGAAGAACTTCAGCAGCGTCGCTGCGCCCTTTCCTTCTCCCGCCCATACGGCAAGCCCGTTTTCAAGGTTTGTGACGATGGTGAGGTAACGGTGGCCTCGCTTGTGGGAGACTTCGACAACCGTGATGCCGACCAGGTCGTCAAGCAGGTTTTTCGGCCCGATTTCTGCGATGACGCGTTCGATGATGGCTCCGACGGTCCGCCACGCGATGCCGGCAAGTTCGGCCACCGCGGTCTTGTCGGTCAGCTGGACCAGTCTTGCAACCCAGCGATCGAAGATCGTCGTGTGCTTTGCTCGATGGGAGGCCCACGGAACAGCCTCGTCGCGGCGGCCGTCGCATCGGGGGCACCTCCCTTCGCGGAGGTTCGCCTCGAGCTGGAGCCGGCATTTGGCGAAGTTGAGAGAACGCCACCGAGTGGTCTTCTCCACGATCTTTCCCGTGAGCACGCAGCCGTGCTGGGGACACCTGGGCTTGGCGTTTCTCCTTCGGCGCACGCAGATCACTGCCTGCCCCAACGCCGCTTCGAAGCGACCGCCTTCGATGACAACAGCTTGCAGATTCAGGACGTTGCGCAAGAATGTGATGAGCAGACGCATGGTGCCTTCTCCTTTGGCGGTGTGGTTACTTCCAGGGTGGAAGCCCATGCGTCCTGCTTCAATACCCGAGGCCCACCTGGCCTGGTTGGAGAGGCAAGAAGTCGATCGCGCCGGTGCGGGACCGACGGTGCGAACAGTGCCGGCGTCGAATCGCCGAACACGCTGCCCCGGAGCGCGCGGGCAATGCCGTTAGCGCCCAGGAACGCTTCTGCG
>JBATMK010000320.1:0-22156 GCA_049289815.1 Flavobacteriales bacterium | reverse complement strand
TCAGGATACGTTTCATTGGAGTTGAGGTTAGAGGGGACGGAAAGTTGGACAGACTTGCTCAACCCTCAGCAATGCATTCCATGGAGATCTTTGCCGATCAGAAGAGGTTGTAATGGGCACTTCGAAGAAGAAAATGAAGAAGCCTGGACCCCGTGCCGCCAAGGCCAAGAAGGACCTGCTGGCGATCGAACGTGCGGCCAAACGTGCCGAGCAGAAAGCGCAGGGTGCCTTTGATGGGCGTTTCCGCGAGAAGGTGGTGAAGGACAAGAAGAAGTATTCGCGCAAGCGCAGGCACAAGGACCCACCACCGGAGACCGAGCTGGCCGAATGAGAACGCCCGCACACCCCGATCGCTACCTTGCTTCCGTATGAGCAAGAACGTTTCCTCCCTCTCCGGTCGCGATGACAAGGAATTCCAGGACCCGCTGTGGGAAAGGCTGCAGCAAGCTGCCACGAGAACCGGCACGCCGGATACGGCTGAGTTGACCGCGATCGCCGATGATTTCCTCATCGGCGAGGCGATCACGTTCGGTACCAGCTCTTTCTACGACTTCCTCAAGAAGGAGAACGAAGGCAAGAAGGTCTACATCTGCAATGGCAGTGCTTGTTTGGTGGCGGGTACGCAGGACAAAGTGCACCACGAGATCTCGAAGCACTTCAAGGCGGAGGAGATAGGGCATATGTGCTGCCTGGGTCGCTGCCACGAGAACAGCGCCTTCAACGTGGGTGGTCTCAATTATTCCGGGACGGCCATCGACCGCATCGGGGACATCACGAACGGGGAGGAGCGCGAAGGGATGGATGCGCACTTCGTCGGCACTTCAATGGAGCATCCCATCCTTACTGCACCGATGCCACCGCTGCCGGAATTCTATGCGTTGTGGGAGCGGGTGCTGAACGGCGATAGCGCCGATGTGCTGAACGAGATCAAGACCGCCACCATCCGCGGACGCGGCGGTGCAGGCTTCCCCATGGGCTTCAAACTGCAGGCCTGTAAGGACGCCATGGACACCGGCGGCAATGGCACTTCACGCAAATACATCGTGTGCAATGCCGACGAAGGCGATCCGGGTGCGTTCAGTGATCGGTATTTGCTCGAACAGCGTCCGCACTTGGTGTTGCTGGGCATGATGCTCGCTGGCTATTGCGTGGGTGCGGATACAGGTGTGCTGTACATCCGTGCAGAGTACCCAGAAGCTGTGGAGATCGTGAAACAGGCGGTGGCCGACCTTGAAACGAATGGCTGGATCGGCAAGAACATCAAAGGGTCCGGGACCAACTTCCGCTTTAAGGTCATCAAAGCAGCAGGCGCGTACGTCTGCGGCGAAGAAACTGCCCTGCTCAACAGTATTGAGGGCAAGCGCGGCGAAGTGCGTACCCGTCCACCTTACCCCGCACAGCAAGGCTTGTTCAACCGGCCCACGGTCGTCAACAACGTGGAGACCTTGGCCTGCGTGCCCTGGGTGGTGAAGCATGGCGGTGCGGCCTTCGCAAAACTGGGCACGGAGAAAAGCAACGGCACGAAGCTCGTGTGCCTCGACAGCGGATTCAAGCGCCCGGGCCTGTACGAAGTGGAATGCGGCACGCCGCTCAGCCGGGTGATCGATGAACTGGGACAAGGTTTCTCCCGGCCCACGAAGGCGCTGCACATCGGTGGTCCGCTCGGCGGGATCGTTCCGTTGCAGAAGATCAACGACCTGGGCATCGACTTCGAGAGCTTTCAAAAAAGCGGCTTCCTCTTGGGCCACGCCAGTGTGCTCAGCATCCCGTCGGATTTCCCGATGGTGAAGTACCTCGAACACCTCTTCGAATTCACGGCCATGGAGAGCTGCGGAAAGTGCTTCCCCTGCCGGATCGGGTCAACGCGCGGCAAGGAGCTGATCGAGGGCGCCCGGCTGCACGACAGGAAGATCGATCGCGCGCTGTTCAACGACCTGGTGGAGACCATGGAGATCGGCAGCTTGTGCGCGCTTGGTGGTGGTTTGCCGTTGGGTGTGAAGAACGCTTTGCAGTACTTCCGCGAAGAGTTGGAGGTTTACTTCCAGTGAAGCCTGGCCGAGGGGTGGCGAAGTGCGATCACAGTATGTCGCATATCGCTCCAGATCCTACTTTCGCGGCCGCAATGAAGGGCCTCCCGAACACTGTATTTCTCCGGAAAGTCTTGTTGAGCGCGGTTATCGCGACGGTTTGCGCCCTTGTTCCAGCAGTATTGTCGGCTCAGGACCACGGAACTGCCCCCGCGCAAGACTCCGTTGCCCATGACCAGGTTGAAGCAGGGGGCCACTTGGAGGCCGCCAATGAGGGTGCAGCGCACGGTGAAGCCGCCCATGCCGAGGAGAAGTTCAACGCCGGCAAGCTCATCATGGAGCACATCGGCGATTCGCACAGCTGGCACCTCTGGGGCCATACAAGCCTGCCGTTGCCGATCATCCTGTGGACCGATAAGGGCATGGAGTTCTTCAGCAGCAGCAGGCTGATGAACGAGCACCACGAACCCGTGGCCTACCAAGGTGCTTATTACACCTACCTGCTCGAGCACGAGAAGATCAAGGCGGTGGACGCTCATGGCGCCATCAACGAAGCGGCCAGCGTTACGGATCTCAGCCTCACCAAGAACGCGATCACCATGATCATGGTGGCGGCGCTAATGCTGTTCATGTTCATCGGCATGGCACGTGGTTATGCCAAGCGCGGCATCAGCGCACCGAAAGGCTTGGCCAAGTTCCTGGAGCCGGTGATCCTCTTCATCCGGGATGATGTGGCCAAGAACAGTATCGGAGTTAAGCACTACGCCAAGTTCGTTCCCTACCTCCTAACGCTGTTCTTCTTCATCTGGATCACGAACCTCTTCGGCCTCATCCCCTTCCCCCCGTTCGGCGGTAACGTAACCGGCAACATCGCCACGCCTTTGGTGCTGGCGTTGATCTCCTTCTTCATCGTTACCATCGTGGCGAACTGGCACTACTGGAAGCACATCCTGGCCATGCCGGGTGTTCCCTTCGCCATTCTTCCGCTTCTCACCGTGATCGAGATCGCCGGCCACTTCATCCGGCCCTTCGTGCTCATGGTGCGGTTGTTCGCCAACCTGATGGCCGGGCACATCGTGCTGCTGGTGTTCTTCTGCTTGATCTTCATTGCTGGTGAAGCCAGCGTGGCCGGTGGCTATATCGCCGCCATCCCAGCGGTGGCCTTCACCATCTTCATCAACTGCCTCGAATTGCTGGTATGCGCGCTGCAGGCCTACGTCTTCACGTTGCTTACCGCCATGTACATCGGTATGGCCGTGGCCGAACCGCACCATGCGCACGCAGAACATCACTGACCAGAAATACAACTGACAGCGCTGTCATTTCGAGCGCAGTCGAGAAACGACAACCGACAACCACTCAATACATCATCAGATGACCCTCTTGAACATTCTTCTCCAAGCCGACGCCGTTGAAGTAGCCGCAGCCGGTGCCGTAGGTATCGCTAAAGCCGGTGCCGTAGTTGGTGCAGGTCTCGCAGCATTGGGCGCCGGCGTTGGCGTGGGCCGCATCGGCGGCAGCGCGCTGGAGAGCATCGCTCGCCAGCCCGAAGCCAAAGGCGATATCGTTAGCAACATGCTGTTGGCCGCAGCGCTTGTGGAAGGGGTGGCATTGGCCGCCATCGCTCTGGCCTTCATCGTGGGTCTCTGATCGCGATCGAAGACGTAGGATAGATGTACGGGCCGACGATCGTCGGCCCCAACAACCCCGCACATGGAACTCGTAACCCCCGCCCTCGGCCTCCTCTTCTGGATGTGCCTGTCGTTCGGCATCGTGGTTTGGCTATTGGCCAAATACGCATGGAAGCCGATCCTGAAAAGCGTGAACGACCGCGAGCACTCCATTGAGGACGCGCTGAACGAGGCCAAGAGAACGCGCGCCGAGATGGCCACCATGACGGCAGGCAACGAAGCGCTGATGCGTCAGGCCCGCGAGGACCGCGAACTCCTTCTCAAGGAAGCCCGCGACATCCGTGATCGCGAGATCGCAGCTGCCAAAGGCAAGGCCAAGGCTGAAGGCGATGCGCTACTGGCCCGCGCCCGCGAGGATATCCGCAACGAGAAGAGCGCCGCCGCCACCGACTTGAAGAACGAAGTGGGTGAACTGAGCATCCGCATCGCCGAGCGCATCCTGCGCGACAAGCTGGGCGACAGCGCCGCACAGAAGGCGTTGGTGGAGAAAGTGATGAACGAACGCGACCTGCGGAAGTCATGAACGTTACCCCGGTCGCTTACCGCTACGCCCGCTCGCTCATGGAGTTGAGCCAGGACCAAGGCCAGTTGGCCGTGGCCGAGCAGGATATGCGTTTGGTGGCCGAAACCTGCATGAACAGCCCCGACCTCGTGCTGCTGCTGAAGAGCCCGGTGGTGAAGGCCGACAAGAAGACGAAAGTGCTGGCCAAGGTCTTTGCCGGTAACATCGGCGAGATCACGCACCGCTTCATGGGCATCATGGTGCGCAAGGGCCGTGAAGCCATGCTGCCGCAGGTTGCTCAAGCCTTCGTGGAGTTGTACCGCGAGCGACAGAACATCGTGACGTGCGAAGTGATGAGCGCAGTCCCGCTCACCGATGCGGTGCGTGCACAAGTGACCGAACAAGCGAAGCAGAAATATCCAGGCAAGTCCATCATCCTCTCAGAGAAGGTGGACCCTGCCTTGATCGGCGGCGTGATCGTCCGCATCGGCGACGAGCAGTTCGATGGCAGCGTGAGCCGCCGTTTGACCGACCTGCGCCGCAAATTCGCCGAGAACCCCTATCGACCCTGACGTCCAACGGAACATTGCCATGGCAGAAGTGAAACCCGCCGAAGTATCGGCGATCCTGAAACAAGAACTCGCCGGTTTCCGCACGGAAGCCGAGCTGGAAGAGGTCGGTACTGTCCTGCAGGTGGGTGACGGTATCGCGCGCATCTACGGTTTGAAGGGTGTGCAGAGCGGTGAACTCATCGAATTCACCAGCGGCCTGCGCGCGATCGTACTGAACCTGGAGGAAGACAACGTGGGCGCAGTGTTGCTGGGCCCCAGCGTTGGCATCAAGGAAGGCGACACCGTGAAGCGCACCAAGCGCATCGCCAGCATCAACGTGGGCGAAGGCATGGTGGGTCGCGTGGTGAACACCCTCGGCGAACCGATCGACGGCAAAGGCCCGATCACGGGTGAAACCTTCGAGATGCCGTTGGAGCGCAAAGCCCCCGGTGTGATCTTCCGCCAGCCGGTGAAAGAGCCGCTGCAGACAGGCATAAAGGCCATCGACTCGATGATCCCCATCGGCCGAGGCCAGCGCGAATTGATCATCGGTGACCGCCAGACGGGCAAGAGCACGGTGGCCATCGATACGATCATCAACCAGAAAGAATTCCACGAGGCTGGTGTCCCGGTATTCTGCATCTACGTGGCCATTGGCCAGAAGGGCAGTACCGTAGCGGGAACCGTGAAGACCTTGGAAGAGAACGGCGCCATGGCCTACACGGTGGTGGTGGCCAGCACGGCCAGCGATCCTGCACCGATGCAGTTCTACGCGCCGTTCACCGGTGCCGCCATCGGCGAGTTCTTCCGCGATACCGGTCGTCCTGCACTGATCATCTATGATGATCTCTCGAAGCAGGCCGTGGCCTACCGCGAAGTGTCGTTGTTGTTGCGCCGCCCACCAGGACGTGAAGCCTACCCGGGCGACGTGTTCTACTTGCACAGCCGTTTGTTGGAGCGTGCCGCCAAGATCACCGAGGACAATACGATCGCAAGCCAGATGAACGACCTGCCCGCCTCGCTGAAGAGCAAGGTGAAGGGCGGCGGAAGTCTCACCGCACTGCCGATCATCGAGACGCAGGCCGGTGACGTATCCGCCTACATCCCCACGAACGTGATCTCGATCACCGACGGGCAGATCTTCCTGGAGAGCAACCTCTTCCTCAGCGGTGTGCGCCCCGCGATCAACGTGGGTATCAGCGTGAGCCGCGTGGGTGGTAACGCGCAGATCAAGAGCATGAAGAAGGTCGCAGGTACACTGAAGCTTGACCAAGCGCAGTACCGCGAACTGGAGGCCTTCAGCAAGTTCGGTAGCGACCTGGACGCCACCACCAAAGCGGTGCTCGACAAAGGCGCGCGTAACGTGGAGATCCTGAAGCAAGGGCAGAACAGCCCCATGCGCGTGGAAGAGCAGATCGCCATCATCTACTGCGGTACCAAGGGCTTGCTCACGAAGATCCCGACGAAGAACGTGAAGCAGTTCGAGGCCGAGTTCCTCACCATGCTGCGCAACAAGCACAGTGATGTATTGGCTGCGTTGAAGAAAGGCGATTACAACGATCAGATCACCGGCACGCTGGAACGCGTAGCGGCGGATCTGGTGAAGAGCCTGGATAACTGACCTCACCCCCGGCCCCTCTCCGCAGGAGAGGGGAGTGAAGAGCGAACCAGCCCCGATCAATGGCCAACCTCAAGGAAGTCCGCAACCGGATCGTCTCGGTCAACAGCACAAAGCAGATCACGGCCGCCATGAAAATGGTGAGCGCCGCGAAGCTGCGCCGGGCGCAGGACGCCATTGTGCGCATGCGGCCCTATGCCGAGAAGCTGCAGCGGATCCTGAGCAACGTGAGCGCGAGCCTCGATGGGAACGAGGGCACGTATAGCGTTCAACGTGAAGTGAAGAACGTTTTGCTGGTGGCTATCGTCAGCAACCGTGGACTGGCCGGGGCGTTCAACTCTCAGGTCTTCCGCAGCATCCGTCGTTTGGTGATCGAGCACGAATCGAAGGGCCGCACGGTGCACGTGCTGCCCTTGGGCAAGAAGGCCATGGACGCTTACCGTCGTACCAAGCACTTCAGCCCCGATCTGCCCACCGACGGGGCGACCTTGTACGATGGCCTCAGCTTCAACAAGGTGGCGCCCAAGGCCGAGCTCATCATGCAGCTATTCGCCGACGGCACCTACGACCAAGTAACGCTGGTCTACAACAAGTTCAAGAACGCGGCTGTGCAGGTGCTCGCGGAGGAACCGTACTTACCTGTGGCGCCCCCAGCTGCTCCTGCTGCCACTGCCGAGCAGGCCGTGGAAAAGGAGCGTGGCTACAAGGCGGACTACATCATGGAACCCGATCGCGCCACGATCGTGCGGGAGATCATCCCGAAGAGCCTGAGGATCCAGTTGTACAAAGCACTGCTTGACAGCAATGCCGCTGAGCATGGCGCACGCATGACCGCCATGCACAAGGCCACCGACAATGCTGACAGCCTGCTGAAGGAACTGAAGCTCTCCTACAACAAGGCCCGTCAGGCGGCCATCACAGGCGAGATCCTGGAGATCGTTGGCGGCGCGGAGGCGCTGAAGGGCTGAGTTCGCGCCAGCTGCGCTATCGTTTCGCGAAGCGCGCCATGAACGCGCCGCTGTCATTGCGCACTTCGTACAGCCCGGCCTTCAACCCATTAACGGGGATTTGAATGATCGTTGTGGTCACGGTGTGGCGTAGAACGACACGCCCTGTCACATCCACGACCTCCAGCCCATCATTGCCCTGTGATGCTGGCAGCATGATCGTGAGCACATCGCTCACCGGGTTGGGATACAACAGGAACCCTGTTCCGTTCTCTTCCGCCAAGCCCACATTGGCGTTCACGCTGAACACGGCCGGGTCGGTGATGATCGGATCGTTGTAGTCGAAGTAAATGTTGGCAACGTTCTCCACCGTGGCACCTAGCATCAAGGTGCTCACTGGGCTCATGCTGAACTTCACGAAGCCGTGGCTTCCCGGTTCATCACTCGTGCTGTCGGGTAGGTTGATGTCGTTAAAGACCAGATACAGAAGACCATTGGACATGTACCAAGTGAGTTCATGGCTGGAGGCGATCAAGCGCATGCTGTTCCATTGCAGATCGCTGCTCAGCGAATCAGTGATCACCACACGTTCGGCCAGGAAGGTGCCGGTGTTCTGGAAGCGGATGGTGTAGTCGACCCGTTCACCGGCCGCGACTTGTGCAGGGGTCAATTGCTCAGGCTCAACGGTCTTGTCGTTGGGGTCGTAGCTGCCAACGACCGTCGTTGCGTAGGTGAATGTGTTGTCAGCAGGTGTCTGGTCCGTGGCCAGTGGGTCGGCAACCGTTGTGTGGGTGATCGGTGTTCCGAGTGCAGTGCCTACAGGCGTGTTCATCGTTAGCAGGATGGCGCGTTGTTCGTTGATCAACAACGCGGTGAAGTTCCATGTGAGCGTGTTGCCGTTGATGACATCCGGAGGAGGCACGCTGCTCACGAACGTCATGGCCGGATCGTAGGTGAAGCTCAGGCTACCGGACTGCGTTTGCGTGCCCGCGTTGCGGTAGCTCAGTTGGTAGGGGCTATCGAAGCCCGGCCGCTCGTTGGTGTACACGGTGACATCGAGCACCAGGTCCTGGATGTTGGGCACCAGGGAGTAGCCCACATCGTTCAAAGAATCCACTTGCTGCCAGGCGGTGAAGGTGGCCGTTGCCGGTGAACTGCTGATCGTCTGGTACAACGCGGGAATGCCCGTTACGCTGTATGTGCCGATGTCCAAGCCGAACGCGTAACGGCCGTCAGCCCCAGTGCCGCCCAGGAAGTTCCCCGGCGAAACTTCGAGCGTGGTGTATGGCAAAGACGGCTCTCCCACATCGCGCAAGCCATCGCTGTTCAGATCGATGTAGCTGGTACCCAGCATGCCCGGGTTCAGGGTGGGGCATGGGTTCAAGATGTCGCAGGTCACGAGCGGGATGCCCAAGGCGCCGATGTTCAATCCAGGCGGTTGGTTGGGAATGCACGTAATGCCACTGCCCGAGACCTGGTACTGCACCATGGCTGGCGGCAACCAAGGCGAACAACTGAGTTGTACGCAGTCCTGGACATTGCACAAGGTGAGGCCGAGCGGCAGTGTGGGCAATGCACTGATGCCCGTGCTCCGCAGCCACAATTGTTGGAGCGCCGTAGGCAGCACAGCAGGCAAGGTGGTGATGCCGGTGTATTGAAGGTTGAGCCGTTCAAGACCGGCGGGTAGCGGCGGCAGTTCCGAGATCGGGGAATTGTTCACCTCCAAACGCGTAAGGCCTGCGGGCAAGGGTCCTATAGTGTCCACGTCGCATTGACCGGCTAACAACAGTTCGAGAGTCGGGGGAAGTCCAAGCAAGGATGCTAGCGGACAAAAGCTCACTTGCAGATTGACCAATTGGTTAGGAAGAACAGGCAGCTCGGTGATACCGACACTGGTAGCGGTCAAAGTCTCAAGTCCTGCCGGCAGGTTGGTCCAATCCGTGATCGTGTCGCCTCCCACATACAGGTTTGTAACGCTGGTCATCAGCGGCAAACTGTCCAGGCCACAATTGACGAGCGAGAGGCCAGTAACCGACGCTGGAACGACCAGGTTCTGTCCGCTCAGGTCAACCCCCCATAGACTGATCGAGGTCGCGAAGCACACCGGAATGGAAGTGAGTCCGCAATTCTCGCAGGAAATGGTCTCCAATGCGGGGGGGAAGGGCAGGAACGATCCGCTGAACAAGGTGATATCCACGTCCTCCGCCCGGAGATAGTAGTTCATCAACGGATAGCCGGGCCACACGACGGAGATGTTACTGATGACCTGGTCCCAAAACCAGACCGAAGGGATCTTCAGGTGCTGGATGCCTTCGAGGTCCAGGGTGGAATTGTCCGGTACATCCGAGAACCACATGTGGACGGCTGAGGGAGGCGCGGCATTCCAGAGCATGGTATCGCAATTCCCGAACGCATCCACACTACCGGGCACGGCTTCATTGAGCCAGGCACGTAAGTAGGTGTCCGGGATATAGATCGTTTGGGCGATCAAGGGAGCGGCGGAACTCAACAGGAAGACCACCATGGCCTTGGTAATGGCTTGTTGCATGCGCATGAGTTGAGCGGTACTGAGCAGACGCCGAAGGTCGGGGACGGTGGCCTCGTCCGGGCATCACTTCTTCAGATCCTTCCAGATATCGCTAGTGAACACCCGCAGTCCAGCTGTGTAGATCGGCGCGGTAAGCTGTTCACCGAGACTTGCCGTGGTGCGGAACACCAGGCGGTAGCCGAAACCAGCATGCACGGCGAAGTAGGTGAGGAAGCGGTACTGCACGGTCATGGCCGGTTCGTAGAGGAAGAGCCATGTCCTTTGCCAGACTTGCAGGTCGCCATGAACATCCTTGTACACCACACTTCCGCGGCCCGCACCGATCTGCACGGGAATACGCACCTCCCAATGGCCCCGCTGGTAAAAGGCATACTCAGCGTAAGCACTCACGTAACCCAGGCGCAAACGCGTGCTGATCGTTCGCAGTTCGCCAACATCGTAGATCTGCCGTGTGCGCTGTACGCGATGCAAAAGCGCGGTGTATCCGAAGCCGTATTGGAACCGCTTCGCGTGCTCCCAGCCCACCTTCAGGCCGTACATGCTGATCGGCTCGTTGCTGATGAAGCTGCCGCGCGTATCGAGCTTCACCACGATGCGCGGCTTTTCCTGCATGAACAGCTGGATGCTGTCCAGGAGTTGTGCGGAAGAGGAATGAGGCAGGAGCAGCAGCACAGGGAAAAGCAAGCAATGCCAGTAACGCTGGAACGCCGCCCCACCGTACGGTGGGGCAAAACGGCGATGCCGGGTCAATCCCGGCATGACAATAGCGTGATGATCATGTGGAGCAAGCAATGCCGACCGTGCGCCCTAAAGCAAAGCGTCCGCACCAAAGATGCGGACGCCGTTCAATGATCTCATTCGTCCCTATATGACCCTCTCCTTCGTAGAGGTCAGGGTGAGGCCTCACTACCCGTGGCTCTCTTCCTCGCCGTCCTCGTGCGGCACGTTCTGCGGCACGAAATCCTCGACCTTGCCGGGCTTGCTGTAATCGTACGGCCAGCGGTGCACCGTTGGGATGGCGCCGGGCCAGTTGCCGTGCATGTGCTTCATGGGACCCGTCCACTCCAATGTGTTGCTGCGCCATGGATTTTGCACGGAGGCAGGGCCACGGAAGATGCTGTAGAAGAAATTGTAGAGGAAGATGATCTGTGCCAACGCACCGGTGATCGCGAAGCAGGTGACCACCACGTTCAGGTCGATCACGTTGTCGAACATGGGGAAGGCCGTGTAATCGTAATAGCGGCGCGGTGCACCTGCCAAGCCGATGAAGTGCATGGGGAAGAACACGCCGAAGGCGCAGATGAACGTGATCCAGAAGTGCACGAAGCCCATGCGCGTGTTCATCATCTTGCCGTACATGCGTGGGAACCAATGGTAGATCCCGGCGAACATGCCGAAGATGGCGCTCATGCCCATGACGATGTGGAAGTGGGCCACCACGAAGTACGTGTCGTGGATCGGGATGTCCAGCGCACTGTCCGCGAGGATGATCCCCGTAAGACCCCCGGCAATGAAGGTGGCCACCAAGCCGATGCTGAAGAGCATCGCCGGCGTCATCACGATGTTGCCCTTCCACAATGTGGTGATGTAGTTGAACACCTTCACCGCTGAAGGGATCGCGATGAGCAGGGTGGTCACCACGAACACGCTTCCCAGGAAGGGGTTCATGCCGGTAACGAACATGTGGTGCCCCCATACGATGAAGCTCAGGAAGCCGATCGCCAGGATCGAACCGATCATCGCGCGGTAGCCGAAGATCGGCTTACGGGAGTTGGTGGCAATGATCTCCGAGGTAATGCCCAAGGCGGGCAGGAGCACGATGTAAACTTCAGGGTGCCCGAGGAACCAGAACAAGTGCTGGAACAGGATCGGGCTTCCGCCCATGTTGTCCAGCGCTTCACCACCGATGTGGATCTCGCTCAGGTAGAAGCTGGTCCCCAATCCGCGGTCCATCAACAGCAGCAACGATGCGCTCAGCAGCACCGGGAAGGAGAGGATCCCGAGCACGGCAGTGATGAGGAAGGCCCAGATCGTGAGCGGCAGTCGTGTCATCTTCATGCCCTTGGTGCGCATGTTCAGCACGGTCACCACGTAGTTCAGGCCTCCGAGCAAGGCGCTCACGATGAAAGTGGCCATGCTGCACAACCAGAGCGTCATACCCGTGCCTGAGCCCGGGATCGCTTTGGGCAAGGCGCTCAGCGGCGGGTAAACCGTCCAACCCGCACTCGCCGGGCCGCCTTCCACGAAAAGACCTGCGATCATCAACACGCTGCTGACGAAGAAGAACCAATAGGAAAGCATGTTCAGGAAGCCGCTTGCCATGTCGCGCGCGCCACACTGGAAGGGGATGAGCAGGTTGCTGAAGGTCCCTGAGAGCCCGCCTGTCAGCACGAAGAACACCATGATGGTGCCGTGGATGGTGACCAGGCCCAGGTACATGTTGCTGTCGAGCACCCCGTTGGGGGCCCACTTGTCGCCGAGGAAGAAGTTGGTGATGGCGAAGCCCTCCCCGGGCCATGCCAGCTGCAAACGGAAGAAGATCGACATCATCACCGCGACCACGGCCATGATGATCGCGGTCACGAGGAACTGTTTGCTGATCATCTTGTGGTCCTGCGAGAAGACGTACTTCGTGATGAAGCTCTCCTCGTGGTGGTGGTGCTCGTGGTGAGCAGCCCCGTGATCGGCGTGTGCGGTGTGCGCTTGTGCACCCATGTTCTTCAATGCTTTGCGGTCAGTGTCCCGGGTTCGAAACTACTCCCGACCCATCGGGACTGTCCTTCACAACTGTTCCAGTGCTGTCGCCCGCTGCGGGTGGCGCGACATCCGTCGGTGCGGCTTCGCCTCCTTCAAAGGGTTTCTTGTTGATCCCGGCTACCCAAGCATCATAGGCCCCCTTCTGTTCGATCACCAGTTCCATCTGCATGTTGTAATGGCTGGCGCCACAGATCTTGTTGCAAAGCAGGATGTAGTTGAACGCCGGGTTCTCCGTGATCGACCGCATGCTATCGGTGGTGATCGTGGGGGTCATCTTCATCAACGTGCCCTGCCCAGGCACCAGGTTCATCTGCGCACGGAAGTGGGGCAGGAAGGCGCTGTGGATGATATCGCGGCTGCGTAGAACCAGTTTCACTTCCTCGTTGACGGGAAGATGGAATTCCTTGATCACGATGTCATCCGCACCGGCGGCATACTTGCTCGCCTCCTTCTTGGCGTCTATGTCCTGCTGCATCATGGTGCGCAGGTTCACGATGCGGTCCATCTCGCGGCTCACCTTGCCGAAATGGTTTTTCATCTCGACCAATGCGTCAGGTGGCAGGTGATCCTGCCCTTCCTCAATGGTCTTGGAGGTAGCGTCCTTATCAGCCTGTAGTTCGGTCAGGCGCGTAGCGATGCTTGCCGGGGTTACGATGCCCAGGGGATTATTGTCGTTGATGAGCCGGAAATCGGTGGCGCCCAACAAGCCGTCCTTACCGGGGTAACGGCACGTCCAGTCGAATTGCTTGGCATATAGCTCCACCTCGGGCGTACCGGGGGGTGCAACGGCGGTGATGTCCTGCCACGCTCTCAGGCCGGTGATCACGATCACCGCCAGGAACAAGGCAGGTGCGATCGTCCAGGCCAGTTCAAGTTTGTTGTTGTGCGGATACCACTTGGCCACGCGGTCCTTCCGGAAGTAGTACTTGCCGGCGAAGTAGAACAGCAGTGTATTGGTGAAGAGGAACATGATGAACAGGATCACCCAGTTCAGGGTCATCAGGTCATCGAGCACCACGCCGTGTGCGCTGGCGCTCACCGGCAGCAACTTGTCGCTGTAATTCCAAAGCAACCAGCCGAAGAACGCGTAATACAGCACGCAGAAGACCCACATGAACTTCCCGTTCATCCGGTTATCGGCCGGGCTGATCTCCTCTTCGCGCTTGCCACGCAGCTTCGAGGTGATCTCGTAGACCCGCGCCATCTGCACGACGGCGATGATCCCGAGCGCGATCACCAAAAGGACAAGTAGCGTCATCATCGTCGGTGGTGGTTCTTACCTGGGCTTAGATGCTGTGATGGATACTTTCCTCCAGGAACGGGTGCTGCACAGGAGTGAGCGGAGCCTTGGTCAGGCGGTTCAGCGTTATGTAAACGAAGGCTCCCAGGAAGGCGAGGAACATCCCTACTTCGATCAGGCCCATGTCCCAATGAGCGCTCATGGTGCCGGGCATCACGATCATGAACACGTCCAGCCAGTGGCCAACGAAGATGATCGAGCCCACGCCGATGAGGAAACGCGGATTGCGCTTCGCATCGCGGCTGATGAGCATCACCATGGGCAGGGCGAAATTGATGAAGAACGTGATCCAGAAAAGCCACATGTAGTTATGCCAGCGTTCTTGGATCCACGTGACTTCCTCCGGGATGTTGGCGTACCAGATGAGCATGAACTGGCTGAAGAAGAGGTAGCTCCACAGGAAGCTGATCGCGAACACCCACTTGCCCATGTCATGGATGTGGCTGTTGTTCACCTGGGGGAGGTAGCCCTTGCTCTTCAGGTACAGGGCCACGATGACCGCCGTGATCATTGCACTCACCCACATACCGGAGAACACGTACCAGCCGAACAAGGTGCTGAACCAATGCGCGTCGATGGCCATCAACCAGTCCCAGGCCATCACGCTGCTGAACACGGCGAAGAACACCAGGAACAACGCACCGCGACGGTAGTTCTTCAGGTGGCTCTTCACCAAGGTCTCGCCGCTCTCCTTGTCCATGCGAAGGCTCTCCTTGCGGAACCAATGCGCTGCGAAAACGAAGGTGGAGACGAAGGCGATGGTGCGGATCCAGAAGAAGGGCTGGTTCAGGAAGGCCTTCTTGCCATCCATGATCACATCGTAGTTCGGGCTCGCCGGATCGTACAAGGTCGGGTCCATCCAATGGTACAGGTGGTGCCAGTGCAGCGTACCGCCCAACAGTACCAACACGATGACACCCGCGCCGATGGGCAGCCAGGCCAACATGCCTTCATACACACGCTTCACCATCACGGTCCACGCCGTTTCGGTGGCGTACTGCAAGGCGTAGAAGAACAGCGCACCCAGGGAAATGCCGAAGAAGAAGAAGCCGCAGACAAGCAGGTTCGCCCACATGCGCTGGCCCAGATGCTCTCCACCATGCTCACCTGCCATGAAGTAGCCCATGACCAAGAGCAGCAAGCCGATCACGGCCAGTGCCAGGCTCAGTGAGCGGGCCCGTTTGCTGAAAGTGAATTCCATCGTGGTCCTGTTCGGTTCACTTCGGGACTACGCCCGGAGCGACAGTTGTTGTGGTGGATGCTGAAGCAGTGCTGTCCGCAGCCGCCGGAGCAGCGGAGGCGGTCAGTTTCCCATCGTTCTGCAGGTATTGCACGTAGCGCGTCACCAGCCAGCGCTCTTCCTTGTTCAGTTGGCCCAAGTGGCTTCCCATTCCAACGTTCTTTCCGTAAGTGATGGAGTGGAAGATCTTGCCCTCGGGCAAAGCCTTCAGCGGGCCATTGTAGGCACCCGGTTGCGGGTAACCACCGTTGGCCACCACGGTGCCATCGCCTGCGCCTTTCTCGCCATGGCAATGCTTGCACATCTTGTCGAAGATCACCTTGCCCTTGTCCACGTTCTCCTGCGACATCGGCAAGGGGCACTTCAGGCCAAGACCGGCAGCTTCGTAACCCTCCGGTGTGTTGGGGTATGGATAGGGAAAGTTGTAGGCGGCTTTTGCCGGATCGCTGCTGAACGCGATCGTGCCGGCAACGGGCAGGCGCGCTTGCTGCTTCATACGTTGCGCTTCCACCAAGCTGTCGCCGAAGTAGTAAGGATCCTGTCCATAATCCACGTAAGCTTCCACGGCCGGGCTGCGGTACATGTCGGGGAAGTACTCCAAGCCCGGGCTGTCCGGATCTCCGCACGAGGCCAGCGCGAACACCGCAAGCGCTGCGGGGGCAAGGATGATCGTGTGCTTGCTCATCTTCAGTACGCGCGTTCGTTGATCTCGAAAACAGGGGTTTCGCGCAACATGCTCGTGATCTGTTCGCCGCTGTGGCCGTGGTTGTCCTCTGTACGCACCTCCATCACGAACTTGTCGTCGGTGCTGCGCGGGTCGGGGTTGCGCGCGGGCATGCCGGGCAGTGTCTTGTTGCGGATCAGGTAGGTGATGGCCATGCCATGCGCGGCACAGAGCACCGTGAATTCGAACATCACCGGCACGAAGGCGGGCAGGTTGTGGTAGAGGGTCCAGTTGGGTTTGCCACCGATGTCCATGGGCCAATCGTGGATCATGAAGTACCAGAAGCCGAGCAACGCGAGCGAAGTGCCCGTGATGCCGAACATGAACGCGGCGATACCCAAGCGTGTGCGCTTGATGCCGATGATGGGGTCGAGGCCGTGCACCGGGAACGGACTGTAAACGTTCGTGACCTTCACGCCGCTGGTCACCAGCTTGCGCGCCGCGCCTTTCAGCACTTCGGGATCCTCGTACACCGCGTAGATGACCTTGTTCGCCATGGCGCTCAATGGTGATGGTGTTTGGCGGCCTCGGCCTTGTAGCTCTCGCCGGTGATCTTCAGGATGCTCTTCAGCTCATTGAGCGCCAATACGGGGAAGTAGCGGGCGAAGAGCAGGTAAAGCGTGAAGAAGATGCCGATGGTTCCGATGAAAATGCCCACATCGACCCAGGTGGGGTGGAACATGGTCCAGCTGCTGGGCACGTAATCGCGGTGCAGGCTGGTAACGATGATCACGAAGCGTTCGAACCACATGCCCGTGTTCACCACGAGGCTCATGATGAAGGTGAACATGAGGTTGCGGCGCCACTTCTTCACCCAGAAGAGCTGCGGGCTGATCACGTTGCAGGTCATCATGGCCCAGTAGCTCCACCAGTACGGACCGGTCGCCCGGTTGATGAAGGCGTAGCTCTCGTACTCCACGCCGCTGTACCAGCTCACGAACAGCTCGGTGATGTAGGCCACACCGACGATCGAGCCGGTGACGATGATCACGATGTTCATGTATTCCACGTGCTTCACAGTGATGTATGCTTCCAGGTGCATCACCTTGCGCATCACCAGCAGCAGCGTGAGCACCATGGCGAAGCCGCTGAACACGGCACCACTGACGAAGTAGGGCGGGAAGATGGTGGTGTGCCAACCCGGCACGACGGAAGTCGCGAAGTCCATGCTCACCACACTGTGCACCGAGAACACCAGCGGTGTGGCCACTCCGGCAAGCACCAAGCTCACTTCCTCGAAACGCGTCCAAGCCTTCGCATTACCGGTCCAGCCGAAGCTGAGGATGCTGTATGCGCGCTTCCAACCGGGTTTGGTCAAGCGATCGCGGATGGTGGCGAAGTCGGGGATGAGGCCGATGTACCAGAACACCAACGACACGGAGAAGTAAGTGCTGATCGCGAACACGTCCCACAACAAGGGGCTGTTGAAGTTCACCCAAAGGCTACCGAACTGGTTGGGCAGTGGGAACACCCAGTATGCCAGCCACAAGCGCCCCATGTGGATCAGGGGGAAGGTGGCCGCCATGATCACGGCGAAAATGGTCATCGCTTCCGCCGAGCGGTTCACGGCCATGCGCCACTTCTGGCGGAACAACAACAGCACCGCGCTGATCAGCGTGCCCGCGTGACCGATGCCGACCCACCAAACGAAGTTGGTGATGTCCCAAGCCCAGTCCACGGTCTTGTTCAAACCCCATGTGCCGATGCCCTTGCTGAAGAGATAGAAGATGCAACCGATGCCATAGCAGGCGATGAGGCCTGCGATGGTGGTGAGGATGTACCAACCGCGCGGGGCCTTGTTCTCGATCGGACCGACGATATCGTTGGTGATATCGTGGTAGGTCTTGTGGCCCAGGATCAGGGGCTCGCGTAGTGCTGCTTCGCTGTGCATGTGTTGCTTGCGTTACGCGTGGTGTGCGGCCTCCTCGGTGTTGCGCACCTTGGCCATGTAGTTGATGTTGGGCTTCACACCGATCTCGTCCAGCATGTGGTAGGCGCGCTCATCGGCCGCGAGCTTGGTCACGTTGCTGTCCTTGTCGTTCAGGTCGCCGAAGGTGATGGCGCCCATACCGCAGGCCGCCATGCAGGCGGTCTGGATATCGCCATCCTTCACCGGCCGCTGCTCTTTTTTCGCAGCGAGCTTACCGCCTTGGATCTGCTGCACGCAGAGGCTGCACTTCTCGATCACACCACGGCTGCGCACCACCACATCGGGGTTCAGCACCATGCGGCCCAGTTCATCCCATGCGGGGTTCACATCGGCGAACTTGTCCGTGACGTAGTTGAACCAGTTGAAGCGGCGCACTTTGTAAGGGCAGTTGTTCGCGCAGTACCGTGTGCCGATGCAACGGTTGTATGCCATCATGTTGAGGCCCTCGTTGCTGTGCGTGGTTGCTGCAACCGGACACACTGTTTCGCAGGGGGCATGGTTGCAGTGCTGGCACATCACCGGCATCAGGAACACTTTGGGGCTACGGCTCGGCACTTCCATTTCCAGGTAGCGCTCGATCTTGTCCTTGCCCTCGGCCTTGCCTACAGCGTGGGTCATATCACTGCTGTAGTAGCGGTCCAGGCGCAACCAGTGCATCTCGCGGCTGCGGCGCACTTCGTCCTTGCCCACCACCGGTACGTTGTTCTCGCTGGTGCAGGCCGTGATACAAGCCCCGCAGCCTGTGCAGCTGTTCAGGTCGATGCTCATGCCCCAGCGGTGGCCCACCTGTTCAACCGGATGGTCCTTCCACAGGTTGAAATCGCTCGTCGGTTTCTGGTCCCGCGAGTCGATCACGCCGTCGCCGTTCACATCCTCGTGCACACCCAGTGTATGCGGCGCGTTGTAGGTCTCCTTTGCCTTGTGCTCCGCCCACTCGTGTTGGGTGGTCTCCTTCACGATGCTGTGACGGTCCATCGCCGTCATCTGCGTTTGGGTAAGCGCCAAGGGATAGGTGCCGCCGGTGCCGGTCAAGGTCCCGATCCCCGAATAGCTCACCGTTCCGCCCACGATCGTCGTCATCGGGTAGACGTTCTTGCCTACTGATACCAAGGCTTTCGTGTCATTGTCGAACACCATGGCCGCGCGTCCAACACCTTCGCCGTTGGCACCCCGGCCGTAGCCCAAGGCGATGCTCACGCTCTTCGGCGCCTGGCCCGGGCTGGGGATCGCGGGCAGCTCCAGTTCGGTACCGTTCACCGTGACTTTCACCACGTGTGCGGGACTGTCCTGACCGATGTACAGTTCACGGAAGTTGCCCACGCCGGAAAGCGTGATCAGGTCTTCCGGCGCCATGCACACGTAATTGTCCCAGGTCACTTTGCTGATCGGGTCGGGTAACTCCTGCAACCAAGGGTTGTTGGCGTGCAGACCATTGCCGATGCCTTCCTTCTCGTAAAGGCTCACCTCCCAGTCGCCGGTTTTCACCGATGCTTTGGCGGCGGTCCCTGCAGCGGCCACATCCCCGGCGAAGACGCTCATTTCGGGGGCGTTGGTGTAGGCATCGTACACACCGTTGTGCACGCTCATGTTCCAGGCGTAGCCGAAGTCGAATTCGCCTTCGAGCCTGCTGCCCATGTTCGCCTCCCACATCGAGCGGATGAAGTCGTAGTAGTTCGTGGTATCGCCGCTCCATCGCAGCAGGCTCTCCTGCCACTGGCGCGTGTTGAAGATGTTCTTGATCGTGGGTTGCGCAAGTGCATAACGGCCCACTTTCGGCATGAAGTCGTTCCAGCTTTCGAGCCAGTGGTGATCGGGGCAGATCGCGTTGCACAGGCTCGCGGTCTCATCGGCATAGCTGCTGAAGCTCACGCTGAAGCACTTGGCCAGACCGCTCTTGAACTCCGCCGCGTTCGACAGGCTGTAGGCGGGGTTCACACCGCTCATCATCAGCACGCCCACGGCGCCGCTGTTCATGTCCTTCACCAGTTGCGCCACTGCGGCGTCGTCGCCTTGGCAGAAGCTGGTATGGTTGGCCAGATCGATGGTGCTGCCATAGTTCCCCAGCATCGCGTTGATGTGGTTCACCAACACCTGCACACCTTCATTGTTGTCTCCGGCCAGCACGATGCCCTTGCCGCGTGCCGCCACCAATGCCGATGCGGCTTTCTTGATGTCTTCGGAAGCGGTGCCGCCGCCAACGGCTGTACCACCAGTTGCTTGTGCTACCGCATCGTGCAAGGCGATCACCGCCTGGGTCACTTCGCTCGGCTTGAGCATCACGCGCACGTCGGCGTTGGCGCCGCTCATGCTCATGCGCGCCTCGAACTGCCAATGCTTGCTCATGTTGCCGGGCTTGCGGCGCTCAGCGTATTGCCAGTTCGTCTCCGTGGTGCTGCCCCAGCTGCTGAGGAAATCGGCGCCGAGACTCACGATCACATCAGCCTTGGTGAAGTCATAGCTCGGCATCACGCGCTTGCCGAAGCTCTTCAGGTTCGCATTGGTGACACCGCTGTAACTGACGGTATCGTGCTGGATATGCTCCACACGGCTGGCTGTTGCACCACCGGCACTCGCACCGGGATACTTCGCCTGCAACTTGGCGATCGCAGCCTGTGTGCTGGGACTGATCACCGTGTTGCTGAGGATCACGATGCGCTTGCCGGCGTTCGCCGCCTTGTCCATTTCCGCGCCGATGGTCTTGTCCACAGCCTCCCAGCTCGTGGGCGTGTTCTTCAGCACCGGGCCCTTCAACCGCTGGTTGTCGTACAGCGTGATCACGCTGCTGTTGATGCGAGCATTGACCACACTGCGGCTCATTGTCGCATCCTTCTCATCACGGGCAGGGCGCGTGTTGATGCCGAAGCGCGGATTGCCCTTTACGTGGATGGGACGGCCCTCGCGGGTCTTCACCAGCACGCTGGCGTAGTCGCTGCCATCGAAATACGTGCTCGCGTACCAGTTGGCCACACCGGGAACAATGTCCTCCGGCTTGTTCACGTACGGAATGCTCTTAATCACTGGCGTTTCGCAGGCGGCCAGTGTGGCGGCCCCGATACCGAAGCCAAGGAATTTGAGGAAGTCGCGGCGGCCGGTCGTGGCGCCGGTCAGCGTGCTGTCGCCCAACACTTCGCCGATACCGGGGAGTTGAGTAGGGAACTCGTCAGCGCGCGCCTTGATCACGGCATCGTTCCCGTGCAGGTCGGCCAGGTCGGTCCAGTAGTGGTTGGTGCTCGGCATGATGCGTCTGCGCGTGTTCGGTCTCAGTAGTGGCACTTGGCGCATTCCCAGCCACCAAGTTCCTTCACAGTGATCTTTCCGTCCTCCAAGTACTTCTGCAATTCCTTGTGCCCAAGGTCGGTGGCGTACAAGCGGTGCTTCACTTCATCGTAGTACCCGCCGTTGCCGTCGAGCTTGATCTCCTTCTGGTTGTGGCAGTCGATGCACCATCCCATGGTCATGGGCGACCACTGCTCGGCCTCTTTCATCTCCTTGTCGATGGGACCGTGGCACTCCTGGCATTCCAGTTTGCCCACCGCCACGTGCTGCGCATGGTTGAAGTACACATGGTCGGGCAGGTTGTGCACCTTGTTCCAGACCAGTGGCTTCTCTTCGTTGCTGTATTCTTTTCCGTCCCAGCCCACCGCCTCGTAGATCTTTTGGATGTCGGCTGTGCCTTCATCCGTGCGGCCCTTGGTAACGGCCTTGTGGCAGTTCATGCAAACGTTCACGCTCGGGATGCCGGCATGCTTGCTCTTCTCCGCACCGCTGTGGCAGTATTGGCAGTTGATCGCGAGGTTGCCCAGTTTGGCATCACCGGCGTGCAGGGTATGGTTGAAGGCGATCGGCTGGCTGGGGTGGTAGTGCGCAACATCCTCGCCACCGTACACCCCGATGTTCATGGCCCACAGGTAGGCTTCCGTCGTCAACCAGCAGAAGATGAAGATGCCGATGATGCTTGCCCAGTACTTGTGGTTGCTGCACCATTCCACAAAGCGTTGCCAACCCGTTGTATCCGGTAGGGGGCCTTTGCCGCTTTGCTCGCTCAGTGCGTTGTTCAACTGGCGCTTCACGCCACCAACACTCAAAGCCACCACAGCGAAGAGCAGACCGATGATCAGCAGCCAGATGACAAGTCCATTGTCGTCGTCCTTTTTCGCGGTCAGGTCCTCGGCTGGGACCACCTTGACTTTCGGCTCGTAGTACTCCACATAGTGCAACGCGGCGTCAATGTCCTCGTTGGACAGAGCCTGCGGGGTCATAACGCTGTTCTTCCACTTGGCAAAGAGCTCGTTCGCGTAGCTATTGCCGCTCTTCACCACCG
>JBATMK010000319.1:0-3988 GCA_049289815.1 Flavobacteriales bacterium | reverse complement strand
CACCACTTCATTTATCCACACAGTCTGCTCTTTTTCAACGATCTCCCAAGGCGCGGTGAAGGCCGGATACTTTCGCGCGACTTCCCCCTTACATGCTACCAGAACCCATGACCCGTGCGGCATCCGTAGCGGACATCCCCCATTTGGAGAAGATCTGCTCGCAGGTGCGCCGCGATATCGTGCGCATGGTGCACGCTGTACAGAGCGGCCACCCTGGTGGCTCGTTGGGGTGCACGGAGTTCTTCACGGCATTGTACTTCCACGTATTGAAACATGATCCGCGGGCATTCGATATGAACGCTCCAGGACAAGATGTATTCTTCCTGAGCAACGGTCACATCAGCCCGGTGTTCTACAGCGTACTGGCACGCAGCGGCTACTTTCCTGTTGAGGAGTTGAAAACGTTCCGCCGGTTGGACAGCCGGCTGCAAGGACATCCCACGACACATGAGGGCCTGCCCGGTGTGCGCATGGCCAGTGGCTCGCTGGGCCAGGGATTGAGCGTGGGCATCGGTGCGGCGTTGGCGAAGAAGTTGAACAACGACAACCATCTCGTCTACACCCTGCATGGCGATGGTGAACTGCAGGAAGGCCAGATCTGGGAGGCGGCCATGTTCGCCGCGGCGAAGAAGGTGGACAACCTGATCAGCACCATCGACCACAACGGACGGCAGATCGATGGCGACACGGATGTGGTGCTACCGCTGGGCGACCTCGATGCCAAGTGGAAGGCCTTCGGCTGGGACGTGATGCACATGAACGGCAACGACATGACCGAGGTGCTGCGCACGCTGGCGGAAGCGAAAGGTCGCACCGGCAAAGGCAAGCCCGTGATGATCATCATGCGCACGGAAATGGGCCAGGGCGTGGACTTCATGGTGGGCAGCCACGAGTGGCACGGTATTGCCCCTAACGACGAACAGTTGGCCAATGCACTGGCGCAGCTTCCCGAAACGTTAGGAGACTACTGAGCACCGTGTCCCTCCGTCCTATAGCCGTCCTTCTTCTTATCGCCTTCACCACGCTCGGGTTGGCGCAGGAACCGCAACGCCCGCTCACGCGCATGCTGTTCGTGTTCGATGCGAGCAACAGCATGAACGCCTTTTGGGGTAACCAACCGAAGATCAATACAGCGCGCTTCCTGCTCTTGAAGAGCCTCGCCGAACTGGAAGGCCAGCCTGACCTGGAACTCGCGCTCCGTGTGTACGGCCACCAGACCCGCATCGAAGCCGGCAAACAGGATTGCGACGATACGAAACTCGAGGTGCCCTTCAGCGCCAACAGCATTCCTTCCATCAGGCGTACGCTGGAACAAGTGCATTGCCTCGGAACCACACCGATCGCGCGGTCGCTGGAAAAAGCAGGTGGTGACTTCCCTGCACTGGAGCGCGGTGGCCGACAGGTCAGGAACATCATCATCCTGATCACCGACGGCATCGAAGCGTGTGATGAGGATCCCTGCGCGGTCAGCCGTGCATTGCAGTCCAAAGGCATCGTGCTGAAGCCCTTCGTGATCGGTGTCGGCTTGGAGGATGGCCAGAAATACAGCCTGCAATGCGTGGGCAACTACTACGACGCCAGCACACCTGAACTCTTCGAACAAGTATTGCAAGTGGTGGTGACCCAAGCGCTCAACAGCACAACCGCCGAGATCGATCTGTTGACCGATGATGGTAAGCCGACCGAGACCAATGTGCCTGTGACGCTGTACGACCAGAAGACAGGCGCCGTGAAGTACCACATCGTTCACACCATGAACGACCGCAACGTGCCGGATACCGTGAGCATCGACCCCATCTTCACGTACCGGTTGGTGGTGCATTCCATTCCGCCGGTGGAGCGGTCCGATGTGAAGGTGATGCCCGGCATCCACAACAAGATCCCCGTAAGCGCAGGGCAAGGTGGCCTGGAACTGAAGGTGCAGGGGATCCCGAACGAGATCGGCTGGAACGATGCGCGGGCCATCCAGTGCATCGTGCACCCCAGCAACGACGATACGATCCTGCACGTGCAACAGATGGGCACCACTGAACGCTACCGCACCGGCACCTACGATCTGGAGATCCTCACGCTACCACGCATGCGCATCGACGATGTGATGGTGAAGCAGGGCGCAACAACGCCGGTGCAGATCCCGCAACCCGGTGTGCTCAATGCACAACTGGCGAGCGCAGGTGATGGTGCGATCTTCCTGAAGGACGGGAGCAACCTGGTCTGGGTGACCGATCTCGATGTGAATTCCGTGCAGCAGCAATTCAGGCTCTTGCCGGGTACCTATCAAGTGATCTACCGGAGCGGCAACGCCCGCAAGACGGAGTACTCCATCATCAAGGATGTCACCATTGCCCCAGGCCAATCAGCAACGCTCAACTTCTGACCCATGACTTCCACCTACCCCGTGCTCGACAACAAGGACACCCGCAGCGGCTTCGGTGCCGGCCTGCTGGAAGTGGGCAAAAAGAACGACCAAGTGGTGGCCCTCTGCGCCGACCTCACCGGCAGCTTGAAGATGGATGCCTTCGCCAAGCAGTTCCCACACCGCTTCGTGCAGGTGGGTGTGGCCGAGGCGAACATGATGGGCATTGCGGCCGGCCTCACCATCGGGGGCAAGATCCCCTACACGGGCACCTTCGCCAACTTCAGCACGGGGCGCGTATATGACCAGATCCGGCAGAGCATCGCCTATGCCGGCAAGAACGTGAAGATCTGCGCCAGTCACGCTGGACTTACCCTCGGCGAGGATGGGGCCACGCACCAGATCCTCGAGGACATCGGTTTGATGAAGATGCTGCCCGGTATGACGGTGATCGTGCCCTGCGATTTCAACCAAACGAAAGCCGCAACGATCGCCATCGCTGATCATCAAGGTCCCGTTTATCTGCGTTTCGGTCGACCGAAATGGCCGGTGTTCACCGCCGCCGACCGTCCGTTCACCATCGGTAAAGCCGATGTGATGCTGGAGGGAACCGACGTGAGCATCTTCGCTTGTGGCCACTTGGTATGGAAAGCACTGAAGGCCGTGGAAGAACTGGCGGCACAAGGGATCAGCGCCGAGCTCATCAACGTGCACACGATCAAACCCTTGGACGAAGAGGCGGTCCTCAAGAGCGTCAGCAAGACGGGATGTGCGGTAAGCTGCGAGGAACACAACATGTACGGCGGCTTGGGCGAGAGCATCGCCTCGGTGTTGGCGCGCCGCATGCCCAAACCGTTGGAACTGGTAGCCGTGAAGGACAGTTTCGGCGAGAGCGGAACACCGGACCAATTGTTGAAGAAGTACGGACTGGACACGCCCGACGTGATCGCCGCGGTGAAGAAGGTGAGGGCGAGGAAGTGACCTCACCCCTTCCGCTCTCCCAAGGAGAGGGGGAGACTTGGCTTCGGTTCAGTCCCTTTATGACCCTCCACTTGGGAGAGGGCAGGGTGAGGTGATGGAGCACTCCGACAAAGAACTGCTGGCCCTGTTCCGCGATGAGCGGTCGCGCAACTACGCGTTCAACCTGCTCGTGCGGCAGCACCAGCAACGGCTCTATGGTTTCGTGCGGCGCATGGTCACCGATCCGGATGATGCCAAAGATGTCCTCCAGAACACCTTCATCAAGGCCTGGCATGGATTGGAGACTTTCCGGGAAGACAGCCAGTTGTTCAGCTGGTTGTACCGCATAGCGCACAACGAGAGCATCAACCACCTCAACAAGAAGAACCGCGTGGTGTTCGTGAACAACGACACGGTGGCGGAACGGCTCTGTGGAACGCTGGACGACAGTGAGCACTTCAGCGGTGATGCTATCCAGCAAAAACTGCAGCGGGCCGTGATGAAGCTGCCCACCAAGCAACGGGCGGTCTTCATCATGAAGTACTTCGAGGCGAAGAAGTACACCGAGATCAGCGAACTCACCGGCACCTCCATCGGGGCGCTGAAGGCCACCTACCACATCGCCGTGAAGAAGATAGAGGGATGGGTGATCGCCGATGTCGGCATCCCGAT
>JBATMK010000318.1:0-4928 GCA_049289815.1 Flavobacteriales bacterium | reverse complement strand
ATGGTTCGACGGGCTCACCATGACAAGGCGGTGAATCGCTCCCCCGCAATACCGGTTCTTCTCTTCAGTGCTGCCGCAGCACTGATCACATGGTTCGCCCTGTACCTCAGCGGACGGCCGTTCGGCTGGCCGCATGTGGCCATGCTTGCCTATTTCGCCGCCATCAGTTTGCTGTTGCACACCTGGCAGGAGAGAAGCGCGGGCGAGGCCAAGGTTTTCATGCGCCGTTTCATGACAGGGCTCGTGATCAAACTCCTGTTGTCATTGGTCCTCTTGGTGGTTCTGGTCGTTGTCCTTCCGGCAGAGGCGGTGAAGTCGTTGACCGTGGTCTTCGTGCTCCTCTATCTCGCCTTTCTCGGGTTCAGCACGGCACGTTTGGTGATGTTGATCAGAAGGAACGGTAACGGTACGGCCCAGACCGGACGGGAACAAGGCGCATGATGGATCCAAGCGACGGCATCGACAAAGAGGAAGCGCAGGAGTTGAACACTGCGGCCAAAGCCTATGGCCGCTATGGCGCATTGGGCATCCAGATGGTGGTCTTCATGGGGCTGTGCGTTTGGGGTGGTCGTTCCTTGGATGGCGTAACGGGATGGAAGTTCCCGCTCTTCACGTTGCTCGGTGTATTCCTCGGCGTTGGCGGCGCGATCTGGTTCCTGATGCGGGTGGCGAAGAAGAAGCAGGACTGAAGATTGGGTCTTTGGGCCTCTTCAGCGTTAACACACTTTCACTCACAACCCGCCACACCCGGTCGAAGCGCCATGTGGCACCCCCATACCTTTCGACGTCATCCGGGCGTTGAGCCCACATCCCCCGACCCGTCGGGATGAAGCAAATGAGGAACTCCGACTACGAGCTGCTGATCGAAAAGCTCGATGCTTTCACCCGCAAGTATTACAAGGACCGCCTGATCCGCGGCGTCCTGTACAGTGTGGGATTGGTCGTGGCTTTCTTTCTCGTGGCTGCATTGTTGGAGCATGTGGGCCATTTCGTTTCCAGTGCACGCAAGGTGCTGTTCTGGTCGTACATCGTGGCCGCATTGGCGGTCGTGGCCCGGTTCATCGTGTGGCCCGTGGTGAAGCTCTTCCGCTTGGGTCCGGTTATCAGCCACAACGAAGCGGCCAACATCGTGGGCCAGCACTTCGGCGAGGTGAAGGACAAGTTGCTCAACACCCTTCAGCTGAAGGAACAGTCCGCCAGCGATACCGATCGCCGCGAGTGGATCGAAGCCAGTATTGCGCAGCGGAGCCGCGAACTCTCGCCCGTCCCCTTCAGCGCTGCCATCGACCTGCGGAAGAACACGCGTTACCTGCGTTACGCCTTGCCTCCCTTGGCCGTGTTGCTGATCCTGCTTTTCGGCGCACCGAGCTTCAGCGACAGTACCAAACGACTGATGCGGCCGGGGACGGAATTCATTCCCGAAGCACCGTTCCGTTTCGTCCTCAAGAACGCCGACCTCTCAGTACCGGAAACCGAGGACTATGAACTTGAGCTGGCGATGGAAGGGGACGTGATCCCGCAACGGGTGGATGTGGAAGTGGATGGCAACACGATCCCCATGGTGCGGAAGGACGGCAACACCTTCACCCATCGTTTCCGCAACGTTCTGGAGCCCATCGATTTCAACTTCACTGCGGACGGCTTCGGGTCAGCGGCGTATACCCTTAACACCACCGCGAATCCGTTGGTCCTCGACTTCGGACTTTCCTTCGATTACCCATCGTATTTGGGCATGAAGGATGAAACCGTGATGAACGCCGGTGATGCGACGGTGCCCGCAGGCACGCGCATCACCTGGAACCTCAACACACGCAGCGCGCAGCGTCTGGAGCTGGCTTTCGACGACACGACCTACGTGCTGGAGCCGGCCGGTGCTGACCGGTTCAGCACCGATCGCCGCTTTCTGCAAAGCCACACCTATTCCATGGCGCCCAAGGCGAACGCGCCCACCAGCAAGCAGCCATTGCAATACCGTGTGGAGGTAGTGCCTGACCTGTACCCATTGATCGCTGTTGAAGAACAAGTGGACAGCACCGCGCCGAAGCGCATCTATTTCCGCGGCGAGATCGGCGACGACCACGGGTTCAAGCGCCTGCTCTTCCACTACCGTTTCCTGGAAGGTGGCGACAGTACCGCGGTGGAGGACCGCGAGCGTACCGTGGAGCTCAATATCGCGCCGAGCAATACACGCCAGGAGTTCTTCCATCTCTGGGACATGTACCCGATCACGATCGCCGCCGGTGACAGGATCGAGTACTACTTCGAGGTATGGGACAACGATGGCGTTACCGGGAGCAAGAGCGCGCGAAGCCAGTCGAAAGTGTGGGAGGCGCCCACGCTGAAGGCGCTGGCCGAACAACAGAGCGAGCAGGCCGATGCCATCAAGCAGAGCCTGCAGGAGAACATCCACGAAGCGCAGGACATACAACGCGATCTGGACAAACTGCGCCGCGAACTGCTCGACAAGAAGGAATTGGAATGGCAGGACAAACAGAAGCTGCAGAATGTCCTCGACCGCCAGAAGCAATTGCAACAGAACATCGAGCGCAGCACCGAGCAACTGCGCCAGAGCCAGCAGCAGCGCCAGCAGTTCAACCCCACTGACGAGCGCATGATGGAGAAACAGAAGCAGATCCAGGACCTGTTCGAGAACGTGTTGAGCGAGGAGATGAAGGAGCTCTACCGCCAGGTGCAGGAGATGATGGAGAAGCTGGACAAAGAGCAGTTGCAGGAGCAGGTGCAGGAGATGAAGATGAGCCAGGAGGACATTGAAAAGGAACTCGATCGTTCACTGGAGCTCTTCAAGCAGATGGAAGTGGAGCAGAAGGCCCAGGACATTGCCGATCAACTGGAAAAGCTGGCCGAGGAACAGAAGAAGCTCGGCGAGGAGAGCAAGCAGAACGAAGCCGCCAAGGACGAACAGAAGCAGGAGGAGATGAAGGCGAAGCAGGATTCACTGAACAAGAGCTTCGAGGACATCCAGGAGCAGATGAAGGAATTGGAGGAGAAGAACAAGCAGTTGGAACAGCCCATGGAAGTGCCCGATACGAAGGCTGCCCAGGAGGAGGTGAAGAAAGAACAACAGGAGAGCAAGGAGGAACTGGAGAAGAAGCAGAACCAGAAAGCAAGCGAGAGCCAGAAGGACGCGGCCGAACAGATGGAGCAGATGGCCTTCCAGATGGAAAGCATGGCGGGTGGTGCACAACAGGAGCAACAGGAAGAGGACATCGACGCGTTGCGCCAGTTGTTGGAGAACATCGTTGAACTGAGTCAGGACCAGGAGGCCGTGATGGGCGACCTGGGGACCACGAAGGCGCGCGACCCGCACCTGGTCGATATCGGCCGAGAGCAGAAGAAGCTGCGCGATGACGCCAAGATCATCGAGGATTCACTGTTCGCGTTGAGCAAGCGGGTGGCTCAATTGGAGGCCACCATCAATCGCGAGATGAACTCGGTGAACGAGAACATGGACCAGGCCACCGACCTGATCGGGAACAGCCGCGCGAACGATCGCGACAAACCCATGGCCGCTGAGAAGCAACAGCGCGCAATGACCTCGCTCAACGATCTTGCACTGCTGCTTGACGAAGCGTTGCAACAAATGATGCAACAGCAGAACACGTCGAAGATCCCCGGCAACGGCCAGTGCAACAAGCCCGGAGGCACCGGCAAGGGCAAAGGCAAAAAGCCCAGCGCCAGCAAGATGAAGGCCCAGCAGGAGGCCCTGAACAAGCAATTGGAGGAAATGCGCAAGGGCCAGCAGAAAGGCAAGAAGCCCGGGGAGAAGAACGAAGGTGGCACGCAAGGGCAACCGGGAATGAGCCAGCAATTGGCCAATATGGCGGCGCAGCAAGCTGCGATCCGCAAGGAGATGCAGCGCCTCGCCCAAGAGCTGAACAAAGACGGCAGTGGGGCAGGGAACCCGCTTGGTGATCTGGCCAAGGAGATGGAACAGACGGAGAAGGATATCGTGAACAAACGGATCACACAGGAGACGATGGAGCGCCAGAAGGACATCATGACCCGGCTGCTGGAGCACGAGAAAGCGGAGCGCGAACGCGAGCAGGACGAGAAACGCCAGAGCAGCGAAGGCCGTGACCTGTCCCCGGAAGACCCGGCCCGTTTCTTCGAGTACCAGCGCCGCAAGGAACGGGAGGCCGAATTGTTGCGAACAGTACCCCCGGGATTGAAGCCCTACTACCGGCAGAAGGTCAATGCGTATTTCGGTAGTTTTGGCCGACCCTGATACCGGCCATGGCAAACCTGATCGAGGACGTGGAATACACCGAGCGCATCGACTTCCCCAGCAAGGCGGAGAACATTGCTCTGGTGGAGAAGATGATCGATGATGTATGTGCACAGCACAATGTGCACGAGAGCCACTATGGCAACATCCTCATCGCCATCACCGAAGCGGTGAACAACGCCATACACCATGGCAATGGCCTCGATCCCGGCAAGCAGGTGACCGTGGGCTACCGCGGTGGCAACGGCAAGGTCACCTTCTTCGTGAAGGACGAAGGTCCCGGGTTCGACCACGACCACCTGCCTGACCCCACTGAACCGCAGAACATCGAAAAGCCCCACGGCCGCGGTGTTTTCCTCATGCGCGCGCTGGCCGATATGGTGGCCTTCGACGACAATGGCGCCACGGTGGCCATGACGTTCAGCACGCAGCCGCAGTAAGCGGCCGCGCATGATCTCGTTCGCCGTACAGAACGTCCCCGAGGCCTTTCGCGACCGTACACGCATGCGTGCATGGCTGGCCGTTGTTGCGAAGCGCGAAGGCCGCGTTCTGGATCAGCTCAACTATGTGTTGATGACGGACAAGGAACTGCTCCGGTACAACCGTCAATACCTCGGGCATGATGACTACACGGATATCATCACATTCGATAACCGAACCGTCATGGTGAGTCCCTCTGATG
>JBATMK010000317.1:0-15296 GCA_049289815.1 Flavobacteriales bacterium | reverse complement strand
CATGTGACCATGTGCCCATGACCGCATGGTCACATGAGCACATGTTCACATGAAATACGCGATCATCGATCTGGGTACGAACACGTTCAACCTGCTGGTGACCTCACCCCCTGGCCCCCTCTCCCAGGCAGAGGGGGGACCTTCGCGTTTTGAGATCATCCACAGCAGCGAACTGCCTGTCTTCCTTGGGCGCGGTGGTATTGAACAAGGCGTGATCGCGCCTGATGCCTTCGAGCGCGGGATCATAGCACTGCACGCACAGGTAGCAACCGCTCGATCCCATGGTGCCGGGCGTTGCGTCGGCTTCGGGACGAGCATGCTGCGCAATGCGCGCAATGCTGGCGACTTCATTGCCACGGCGCGGGAGCAGTGCGGCGTGGAGATCACCGTGGTCAAAGGCGAGGAGGAGGCGGAGTTGATACTGGAAGGCGTTCGGCTTGCGGTGCCGTTCGGATCGAAGCCTGCGCTTGTGATGGACATCGGCGGCGGAAGTATCGAGTTCATCCTGGCCACCAACAAAGCGTTGATGTGGAAGCGCAGCTTCGAGCTTGGGGTAACTCGGCTACGCGAACGCTTCAACTTCAGCGATCCGATGACAACGCAGGAGCAGTTCCGCCTGGCCGATCACCTCGATGCCCAGTTGGAACCGCTGTGGTCGATCATTGAACGCCATGAACCGCATGAACTCGTCGGCAGCGCGGGTTCTTTCGACTCGCTTGCGGCGATGGTGAACGCTGAGCGAAATACCACGATGGATCCTACCGCGACAAGTCTTGAGTTCAGCGCGCTGGAATTCGATGAGCTCAAAGACCGGCTCATGGTCATGCCCCGCAAGGAACGTTTGCGCGTACCCGGACTTCCGGAGCATCGTGTGGATACGATCGCGATCGCGCTCGTTGCCGTTGAACGTGTGCTGATCGCTGGCGGGATCCGTGACCTGCGTTGGAGCCGATATGCGCTGAAGGAAGGTGCGGCTGCGCGTGTGATGCGCAACTAGGGCAATTGCTGTACGCGCGTGCTGGTCGGGGTAGTCCCGCCAACGTTCTGCAAGATCGGATCACGGTCGTTGTTGGCGCCCACATATTTCACGACGCCATCCATGTTCACATCCTCCTGGCGGTACTGCCAGGCGAGTGTTGTGGTGGGCAGGGTGCCACCGATAGCGGTAAGGATCGGATCACGATCGTTGTCCGTGCCGGTGTATGCGATGGTGCCATTGCCGGTGACATCGCCCGACCATTGACACCAAACGCTCCCGGACAGGAAGCGAGCATTCGTACCGTAGGTGGATGTGGAGCTGCTCTGGAAGTTCACGATCACCGGGTTCGGACTGGTCACCACAGCACTGCCTGTCATGACGCCCAAATGATTGCGATGGCGCACAGCGACGCGGTAGCTGCCCCCCGATTGCGGGAACGAAACGTGTGCATCGCCATCCGTATCGATGACCACACCATCCCGCCGCAGCAGGGCCGCTTTGGAATGCACCACGGCATGCGGTGCCGTGGATGAGCGCAGTTCCACCACCACCCAATCCACGATGGCCAGGTTTCCCGTGGTGTTGAAGTAAGAGGCGGGCACCGTTGCCCCCGGCGCAGACCCCGTGTAGGCATAGCCGAGCGCGGAATAGGGCTCGGTCAAGGGCAGTAGTCCCGATGAACGCAACGCATCGTTCATGAGCGTGGAACCGCTCGGCAGTGCACCTTGCAGCGCGGTCCTCAGGTACACGGCACTGCAATCATTCGGGCCAGGCACATAGAACGATCTCACGGTGAGCGACGGACAATAGGTGGTGTTGTTGCAAAAGCCTGTCTGCTGCAACACGAGATCGAAATTGCCGTTGGTGAGGCCGGGGAAGCTCAAGCGCAACGGGTTCTGTAACAGCACTGTGTTCAGTGTACCGGTCTGCACCGTTGTGCCGTTCTTCTGCAAGGTGTAGTTGATGCAGCTGAGGTCATTGTTGAGCACCGTATACATGGGGCCCCCACCGTCCGGGAAGGTGGCCGTGAACACGCCCGCAGGGCAATCAGTGGCAGCCAGGGACACCTGCAAGACTTCAAAGGTGAAGTGCGCCGCAGCCTGTGCGAACGGGATGCTCAGTTGGCACTGCATGGCATCGGTGACCAGCACCGAGTACGCCCACGGTGGGTTCAGCACGTTCGGTGGCCCTGGGAAGTTGGCCGTGGAATTGGCGGAATTGCTGAACACGTTCGATGGCGGACCGAAGGGCCATTGCACGGTAAAGGGTGGCGTGCCGCCGTTCCACGCTGCCGATTGGTACAGGTTGGCGTAAACGCCAGAGGTGCAGCCGAACTGCCAGTTCGCGCCTGCGGAAGTGAGGTTGCACTGCGCGCGGGCTTCCAATGCAATGGAGGCGGCAAGTACCGCCGCTGGTGCGATCCGTATCAGGCTCATGGCAATTGCTGCGTTCGTGTGTTCGTTGGTGTGGTGCCGCCCACGTTCACTAAGATGGGATCACGGTCGTTGTTCAGTCCCACGTATTTCACAACGCCATCCAGGTTCACGTCTTCAACACGGTACTGCCCTGTGAGCGTCGCGGTCGGTAAAGTGCCGCCGATGGCCGTGAGGATGGGATCACGATCGTTGCCCGCGCCGGTGTAGGCGATGGTGCCGTTGCCGGTTACGTCGCCGGACCACATCAGCATTTTGCTGCCCACTTGTTTCTGGGCGCCTGTCCCATACGTTAGGGTTGCTGTGTTGGTGAAGTCCACTGTTGTTGGTGCTGCCGACAGCGCGACCGGGGTTGCGGTCATTACGCCCAGATGGTTCCTGTGGCGGACAGCCACATGGTAACTGCCTGCGCTGGCGATCATCGTGACAGGAGAAACGCCATCCATGGCCACCACATCACCATCACGCTGCACGAGTGCCGGGATAGCCGCTAGTCGCACGGTCGGAGTGCTTGGGTGTCGGACCTCGATGATCACATGGTCAACGATCGCATTGGCTCCCGCCACGGTCAGCACTCCTGCTGCGATCGTCGCATCAACGCCTTGGGTGAGCAACATGCCGGCCTGTGTATGGGGTTGAGGGACCGGTATGAGACCCAGTGTTCGCAGGTCATCGCGCATAAGTTGAGGACCTTGGGCGTAAGGTCCCTCCAGAAAGACCTTGATCTGCAAGGCCAGCGGTTCCATGCCGCTATTGTAGGCCCATGTATCCTTCAGCAGATCGTTAGCGCTTGAGGAACTTCCAGAGGTCACATAGGCAGTTCCACCGATAACGAAAGTCGGGGCGGCGTACCTGCCATCGGCCGGCATAGGGGCCATGGCCTGCCATTGGTCCGTGATCGCATCATAGGCCCAGAGATCGTTGTAGGCCGTGAGGCTGTTCGTGCCGCCGAAGACGAAAGCTTTGTTACCGATCGAGAACGCGGTCGCCGATTCTCTTGGACCGCCTGGGAAATCGGCTATCTGGGTCCATGTATTGGCGGCCGGATCATAGCGCCACATATCGCTGCAGATACCGTTCTGATCCTGCCCTAGCCCGGCGTACGCTTTATCTCCGATAGTGAAGGCGGTCGGGTTCCATCTGGCGGTGCCGCCGAAGTCGGCCACCTGGCTCCAGGTATTTGTGGCCGGATCGTACGACCAGATATCGCGGGTACGGCCGACACCCGGCTGGTTGCCCATGCCCAAATAGCCCTTTGCACCGATGGTGAACGAGACCGCACGACTGCGTGTACCCCCGCCAAAAGCTGCTTTGTACGACCACTGATCAGTGGCAGGAGCGTAGGCACGCATCGTGGAATGCGTGTAGGTGTTGTTGATACCGGTCCCTTGGTACCCGGTGTTGCCAATGGCGAAGCCGGTGGTCAGCCCGTACTTGGCGGTGAAGGAAATTCGCGACCATGCATCCGTTATTGGATCGTACGACCAGGACTCCGGGGCGCAGAAATAACCCGTAGTGCCGCCGCTCAGAACGAACCCTTGACCGCCGATCGCGAAGCTTGCCGCAGCCATCGTTGGTGAAGCGCTCATCCTTGCGCGTTCAACCCATGTGTTCGCCGTTGGATCATACTCCTGGAACGAGGCGAGCGGACCGCCATCGGGCGAGTTGTACGCAAAGTTGTTCCCTCCTCCCAGATACCCTTTGCCATTGATCACGAAGGCGAACGCGCTCCATCGTGACATGGCCCATGCTCTGGTGGCCCAGGTGTTGGTCGCCGGATCATATTCGTACCACCCCCCGGTGACCGTTGTCGGAACCCCATATTGACCCGTACCAGCGAAGCTCCTGTTCCCGATCGTGAACGCCACACCCTGACGCAACACCTGAGGGATGTTGGCCTTCTGCGTCCAGAGGTCAGTGCTCGGATCGTATGCCCAAGTATCGCTGAGCGTCGAACTACCACCGGTCGATCCTGTGGAGATGTAGCCGATCGAACCGTTCGTGAAGGAAACCGCACTTGAGCGGGCAGTGCCTGGACAGGCGGATCGCGGCGACCAGGAATCGGTCGCTGGATCATAACGCCATGTTTCCGAATAGTGGATGGCACCGGCACTGCCGTTGGAGATGTAAGCCACGCCGTTGATCACGAAGACACAGGCCGAGGCGCGTGCCTGCCCAGGGAAATCCGCTTTTTGCGCCCACAGGTTCGCGCCAGCATCGTACTCCCAAAGGTCATCGTACCCTCCAAGGCATACATATCCCTTCGTCCCGATCGAAAAGCCAGAAGCCAGGGTCCTGGCCGCTCCCGGGAAAACAGCTTTCTCCACCCATTGATCACCGTTCGGATCGTACTCCCACGTTCTTGCCTGACCTGTGGTGTAGCTCCCCGTTACGACATAGCCCTTGCCGCCGATACTGAACGATGCGGCATACACGAGTGGATAGGAGCCGTTCGCGAAAGGAAGGCCGATATCACTGCGTTGGCTCCATGTGTTCGGCTGGGCTACAAGCACGGTCGCTGAAAGAGCTACCGTAAGGGTCGTGAGGGAACGGATGGACTTCATGGCAACTCCTCTGTTCGGATGGCCGTGGGCATGCGGTAACCGATGCGCACAATGCCCTGACCATGTCCAAGACGCGGCAAAATACCCCGGTTGCCATAGGGCGTCCAGTGAGCGCAGCGGATCCAAAGCGCCTTTGCCATCTTCACCCCCGAAAGTTCCGCGGTCCAACGGTTCAACACCTGCTATGGCCAAGATCCTGATCATCGACGACGAGAAAGCGATCCGCAATGCGCTCAAGGACATCCTTGAGCACGAGAAGCACACGGTGGACGAGGCCGAGGACGGCGCTGCTGGTCTCGACAAGGCCAAGAAAGGCAGCTTCGACGTGGTACTCTGCGACATCAAAATGCCCAAGATGGATGGGCTGGAAGTGCTGGAAAAGTTGATGGCGCACAACGACGATCTGCCTGTGGTGATGATCAGCGGACATGGCACCATCGATACGGCTGTTGAAGCGCTGAAGAAGGGAGCCTTCGATTACATCCAGAAGCCGCCCGATATCAGCCGCATCTTGGTGACGGTGCGCAACGCATTGGACCGGAAGAACCTGGTTCAGGAGACGAAGACCCTGCGGCAGAAAGTCCAGAAGGACAAGGGCAGCGGCAACCGCATGGTCGGCGACAGCAAGGCGCTTGGGGAGATCCGAGCCATGATCGACAAGGTGGCACCGAGTGATGCGCGCGTGATGATCACGGGCGGCAATGGCGCAGGCAAGGAGGGGGTGGCACGCATGATACACGAGAAGAGCGCCCGCAGGGACGGTCCCTTCATCGAAGTGAACTGCGCAGCGATCCCCGGCGAGTTGATCGAGAGCGAGCTTTTCGGACACGAGAAAGGCAGCTTCACCAGTGCCATTGCCCAGCGTAAGGGCAAGTTCGAACTAGCCGACGGGGGCACCCTCTTCCTGGACGAGATCGGCGATATGAGCGCCAATGCCCAAGCCAAAGTCCTCCGGGCCCTCCAGGAAAGTCGCATTACCCGCGTGGGGGGCGATAAGGACATCAAAGTGAACGTGCGGGTGGTGGCGGCCACCAACAAGGATCTGCGCAAGGAGATCGAGAAGGGGAACTTCAGGGAAGACCTCTACCACAGGTTGAGCGTGATCCCCATCCACGTGCCCGCCTTGAAGGAGCGTTTAGAGGACATTCCCTTGCTGGCCGAGCACTTTATTTCCATGGTATGCAATGAGCAGGGCATCCCGGCAAAAAAGATCACCGATAAGGCGGTCAAGGAGTTACAGAAGCTGCCGTGGACGGGTAATGTGCGCGAATTGAGGAATGTGGTCGAGCGCCTGGTCATCCTCAGCGACAAGGAGATCACCGATGCCGAGGTGAAGGCGTATGCCGTGCCTAGAGGGTAAGAAGTCCGATCGGCAGGAGCGGAAACCGCACTTTTTGCCACCTGATCCTGCCCGTTGCCCTTGATTTCCCCACCACTCGTCAGTGCAGAACTCATTTTTGTCGAAGCCCACAGACGACGAAGGCAACCCTAACGTTGCACAGGCAACCCCGTTTTCCACCACCCGTCTTCCTGATACCTGACTTGGAGAACGTGTGCGTTAATCAATTAAAACCACCGCGCGATGGGAGCTATTTGGAATTGGATCAAGAGCATCCATGATCATCTGTACGCCGTAATGGGCGATACGATGTACTACGCCATCATCTTCCTGGCGGTCATCGGTCTCATTGCGCAGTGGAAACTTTACGAGAAGGCAGGCCAGCCTGGTGTGGCGGCTTTGGTGCCCGGATGGAACTTCATTGTCTTCCTGAAGATCGTGGGGCGCCCGGCCAGCCATTTCTGGTTGTTCTTCATCCCGTTCTATGGGCAGTTCTACCTGCTGCCCAAGGTGTGGATCGAGGTTGTGCAGAGCTTCGGCAAGCGCGATACCATCGATTACGTGCTGGTGATCCTGCTCAATGGCATCTATATCCTCAATATGGGGCTGAACTACGATACGCGCTATCGCGGACCGGTGTACAACCAGGAAGCGTTGCCACCTCCCCATAAACTCACGCCGCGCAGCCCTCAGATGGCGTGAGGCCGAAACCCCGGTAGAGCTTCACGCCGCCCGAAGCCCTCTCCCGACTTGTCGCGAGGGGGCTTCGTTGCGTTCGGCTGGTTCAATCCAGAAGAGTGGCCGCGGCGGCGATCGCAGCCTTAACGCCGGCCGGGTCCTTTCCGCCCGCCGTGGCGAAGAAGGGCTGTCCCCCACCCCCTCCCTTGATGTGCGTGCTGAGCTGCTTGATGATATCGGTGGCCTTGAGCCCTTTGCCAGCGACCAAGGCATCGCCCACCATCACGGACAATAGCGCCTTGCCATCCTGTGTGCTGCCCAATACCATCAACAGATCGGTATGCTGCTCGCGCAACCGGAAGGCCAGGTCTTTCATGCCTGCTGCATCCAGATCCACTTCCATGGCGATGAGCTTGCCCCCGTTCACTTCGCGGGCCTGTTGCATGATGCTGCCTTGCAAGGCGGCGACCTTCTCCCTGCCGGCTTTCTCCAGTTCCTTTTCCAAGGTCGTGTTGCGATCAAGGAGCTGCTGGACGGCCCCAACAAGATCCGTTGGGTTCTTCAGCAACGCGTTCACCTCCTCCAACTTCCCCAACCGTTCATTGATGTAGCGCTCAGCCTCCACGCTGGTGATCGCCTCCAAACGGCGGACACCAGCGGCCAAGGCGCCCTCGCTCACAATACGGAACGCACCGATCTCGCCCGTGCGCGGCACATGGGTACCACCGCAGAGTTCCACGCTCGGGCCGAACTTCACCACCCGCACTTCATCGCCGTACTTCTCGCCGAACAGCGCCATGGCTCCCAAGGCCTTGGCTTCGGCGATGGGCACGCGACGCTTGTCCTCGAAGGCCAGATCCTCATGGATCATGGCGTTCACTTCCCGTTCGATCGTGGCGATCTCCTCGGCCGTCACCTTGGCGAAATGGCTGATGTCGAAACGAAGGCGATCCGGGGCTACCAGAGATCCTTTCTGCTCCACGTGCGTGCCCAGATGTTTGCGCAAGGCATAATGCATCAAGTGCGTGGCCGTGTGATTGCGTTGCGTGAGTTTGCGGCGTGATGCATCCACCTGTGCAGTGAACACCGCACCGATATTCTTGGGCAATTGCTTGCAGAAGTGTACGATCAATTGGTTCTCGCGCTTGGTGTCAAAGACCTCGATCTTCTCGCTGCCCGCGGTGAGCCAACCCTTGTCACCGACCTGCCCCCCACCTTCGGCGTAGAACGGCGTTCGATCAAGAACCACTTGGAACTGGTCGCCGCCTTTGCCGCTCATGGCGCGGTAGCGGAGGATGTGGGCTTCACAACTCAGCTCATCGTAGCCAACGAAAACCGTTTCCCCTTTCGCCCCTTCCACCCAATCGCCGGTGGTGATGGACGTCGCGGCGCGCGAGCGGTCCTTTTGCTTCTTCAGTTCCACCTCGAAGCCCTTCATGTCCACGTCGCGGCCTTGCTCACGGGCCATCAGTTGGGTGAGGTCGATCGGAAAACCGAAGGTGTCAAGCAGTTCGAAGGCGCGATCACCCGGGATAGTTCCCGTCGTCTCCTTCAACGCCAACTCCAAGCGCCGTGTGCCTTGCTCCAAGGTCCGGAGGAACGCTTTCTCCTCCTCCATCACCACCGCCTCGATGGTGCCTTGCTGCTTGCGCAATTCAGGGAACTGATCGCCCATCTGGTCGGCCAGGGTCTTCACCAGTTTGTGGATGAAGGGCTCGTTCAGGTCGAGGAAACTGTATCCATAGCGCACAGCACGACGCAGGATGCGACGGATGACATAACCCGCACCCGTGTTGCTCGGCAACTGGCCATCGGCAATGGCGAAGCTGATGGCCCGCAAGTGGTCCGCGATCACGCGCATGGCGATATCGCTCTTCTCGAAGTGCCCGTATTGCTGCTTGCACAGCTTGGCGATCGACTGGATCAGCGGCTGGAAGACATCCGTATCGTAGTTGCTGCGTTTGCCTTGCAGCACCATGCACAACCGCTCGAAGCCCATGCCGGTGTCAACATGCTGTGCAGGCAACGTGTGCAATGAACCATCGCTCTTGCGTTCGAACTGCATGAACACATTGTTCCAGATCTCGACAACATTCGGGTGGTCCTTGTTCACCAGCTCGCGACCGGGCTTCTGCTTCTTCTCTTCCGCCGTGCGCACGTCCACATGGATCTCGGTGCACGGTCCGCACGGACCGGTATCGCCCATCTCCCAGAAGTTGTCCTTGCGGCTGAAGGGCAGGATGCGCTCCTCCGGCATGAACTGCTTCCACAGGTCGCGCGTTTCGGTGTCAGCGGGCAGCTTGTCATTGTCATCGCCACCGAAGTAGGTGACGTAGATGTTCGACTTGTCGATGCCGTATACATCGGTGAGCAGCTCCCACGCCCAATTGATCGCGTCCTTCTTGAAGTAATCGCCGAAGCTCCAGTTGCCCAGCATCTCGAACATCGTATGGTGA
This sequence comes from Flavobacteriales bacterium, assembly GCA_049289815.1. Lineage (GTDB taxonomy): Bacteria > Bacteroidota > Bacteroidia > Flavobacteriales_F > PHOS-HE28 > PHOS-HE28. The sequence continues at coordinate 5,847 of JBATMK010000317.1, read as the reverse complement.
TACGTGTCGATGCCGACTTCCTCCAGATCATTGTGCTTGCCGGAAACGCGCAGGCATTTCTGTGTGTCGGCGATGCGCTTGTGCTGCACCGGGCGGTTGCCGAGGAACAGATCCTTGAATTGGTTCATGCCCGCGTTGGTGAACATGAGCGTAGGATCGTCCTTCACCACCATTGGCGCACTGGGCACGATTGTGTGTCCGCGCTGCGCGAAGTGATCGAGGAATTTCTGGCGAATCTGTTGGGCGGTCAGCGTCACGGGGGCGTTTGAAAAGGTCCGCGAAAATAGGCCGGGTCCTATCTTCACGCCGCTTCAATACCATGCCCGAGCACAAGTACCGCTTCAACCCGAAAACGCTGGCGTACGAGCGCATCAAGCTCACGCCATGGCAGCGCGTGAAGCGCGTGCTCTTCGTGCTGCTGCCGGGCTTGCTGGTGGGCGGCATAGCTTTCGCGACCCTCTACTCGCTCGTGGATTCTCCCAAGGAAGCCAGCCTGCGCCGTGAGAACGAGCAACTGCTCGCCCAATACGTGCTGCTGAACCGGCAGATGGAAGAGATCGATGCCGTGCTGTACGACGTGCGCCGCCGCGACGACAATATCTACCGCGTGATCTTCGAGGCCGATCCGATCCCTCCGGAAGTCAGGCAAGCCGGCTCGGGGGGCGTGGACCGTTACCAAGGGCTGAAGGGCTACGCCAGCAGCGATCGCGTGATCGAAACGCGGCGACGGCTGGACAAGATCGCGAAGCAACTGGTGGTGCAGAGCGTGAGTTTCGATGAAGTCGCCGCGCTCGCCGTGCGCAAACAGGACATGCTCGCCAGCATTCCCGCCGTGCAGCCTATCAGCAACAAGGACCTGACCATGATCAGCAGCGGTTTCGGCATGCGGCTGCACCCGATCCACAAGATCGTGAAGTTCCATGCGGGCATGGATTTCACCGCCCCCATCGGAAAGGAGGTCTACGCCACGGGCGATGGACGCGTGACGTACGCGGATTACGGCACCAACGGCTATGGCATCCACGTCATCATCGACCACGGGTTCGATTACCAGACGCTGTACGGCCACTTGAGCGAGCTGAAAGTGCGGCCCGGCCAGCGTGTGAAACGCGGCGATGTGATCGGCCTGGTCGGCAACACCGGCCTCAGCGCAGGACCGCATGTGCATTACGAGGTGCACAAGAACGGCGAACCCATCGATCCCGCGAACTACTTCTTCAACGACCTCTCCGCTGAGGAATACGCGCGCATGTTGGAACTCTCGCGCAACGCGAGCCAGTCGTTGGATTGATTTCGAACGCGCTTCCAGCCCGTTCACGCCGCGCAAGGCTTTCAACTCCTCAGGACCGCAGACGGTTCGCGATCGACATCAGCAGGTAAATTCGCATCATGCCGCTGAAGCCGAAAACGATCGGGAAGTTCTACTGGACCATCGGTGAAGTGGCTGCCGAATTGGAGGTGAGCGCAACGCAGATCCGGTTCTGGGAACGGCAGTTCGGCAAGCCCAGCCCGAAACGCGATACCAAGGGCGACCGCTTGTACACCGCCGCGGAGAAGGACGTGGTGCGTGAGGTACGCGACCTCTTGAAGAGAAAGGGCCACACGATCGAAGGGGCGAAGAGCGCTATGCGTGGAAAGTCGCGCGTGCAGGAGGTTGCACCCGAGCTGCGTGACAAGCTGCTCGACATCCGCAACCAGCTGGTTGCACTCAAGGCCTCACTCGACCCCGGTCAACAGTAGGCCGCCTTCAACAGGTAGTTACCGACGTAGTCGGCAACCCCTTCCTCCAAGCTGCTGAAGGGTTTGTCGTAACCCGCGGCGCGCAATTTTCCCATGCGCGCTTCGGTGAAGTACTGGTACTTGTCGCGGATATCGATCGGCGTGTCGATGAAGCTGATGCGCTCCTCCTTCCCCATCGCCTTGAAGGTGGCGCGCGCAAGATCAAGGAAGCTGCGCGCCTTGCCGCTGCCCAGATTGTAGATCGCGGGGTGCTTGCGCGTCTCCATCAACCAGATGCACACGTTGCAGAGGTCCTTCACGTACACGAAATCGCGGAGCTGTTCTCCGTCCTTGTATTCGGGTTTGTGGCTGCGGAACAGTTTCACTTCACCCTTCTCCCGCACCTGGTTGAAGGCGTGGTAGATCACGCTGGCCATGCGGCCCTTATGGTACTCGTTCGGTCCGTAAACGTTGAAGAATTTCAGGCCGGCCCAGAAGAAAGGTGTGCGTTCCTGTTGAAGCACCCACTGGTCGAACTCGTTCTTGCTGGCGCCGTACGGATTGAGCGGCTTGAGCTTCGGGATCACCGCGTGATCGTCGTCGTAGCCGAGTTCGCCTTCGCCGTACGTGGCGGCGCTGCTTGCGTAAACCAGAGGTATCTGGTACCTCGTGCAACGCTCCCAGACCATCTTGCTGTAGTTCACGTTCAGTTCATCGAACACCGCCTTGTCGAACTCCGTGGTGTCGGTACGCGCGCCCAAGTGGAAGATGAACTGCACAAGTTTCTGGTTCGTGTCCAACCACTGTGGGAAGTCGCGCCGATCCACCCGGGCCGTCAATTTCTTGCCCAGGAGGTTCGGAGCCTTGTCGGTCCGCGAGAAATCATCCACGGCCACCAGGTCCTGCCAGCCTTGGCGCTGCAACTCGCCCAACAGGCAACTACCGATGAAACCTGCGGCGCCGGTTACGATGATCATGGGGCGAAGATCGGTGTTCGGACTTCGTTGCTCGTTGTTCGCCTTCCCTGACGCACCCGGTACCAGGAACAACGACCTGCGTGCAACGGTTCCTGCCCGCGTACATTCGCCTTCCCTCTTACCAAGGCCAAATGCCAACTGTTTTCATCACCCGTCGTGAGCGTTTTAGCGCTGCGCACAAACTGACCCGAGCGGACTGGACCGCGGAGAAGAACTTGGCCGTGTTCGGCAAGTGCAGCAACCCGAACTGGCACGGCCACAACTACGAGCTGTGGGTGACGGTGAAGGGCGAACCGAGCGCCGAGACCGGATTCGTGGCCGATCTGTCGTTGATCGGCGGCATCATCAAGGAACGCGTGATCGATCAGGTGGACCACAAGAACATCGATATGGATGTGCCTTTCATGAAGGGTAAGTTCAGCAGCACCGAGAACCTGGCCGTGGCGTTCTGGAATGAACTGGCAACTCCCATCAACGCACTGGGTTGTACGTTGCATTGCGTGAAGCTGCAGGAGACCGAGAACAACAGCGTGGAGTACTACGGACACTGAGATGGCGAAGCGCACCACCCCGACCAAGCAGCGCGGCTCCGCCACGTTGAGCAAAGACGCCAACGAGGGGTACGAGCGCATCGACATGTACGATGCGAAGCGCATTGAGAGCATTGGTGGCCACTACGACGATATCCTGAAGCAGATCGGGGAAGACCCGAAGCGTGAAGGCTTGAAGCAAACGCCGGAGCGCGTAGCCAAAGCGCTGCAATATCTCACGCACGGTTACGACCTGGATCCCACAGCGATACTCAAAGGAGCGATCTTCCACGAGAAGTATTCACAGATGGTGATCGTAAAGGATATCGAGGTGTACAGCCTGTGCGAACACCATATGCTCCCCTTCTTCGGCAAAGCGCACGTGGCCTACATCCCCAATGGGCGGATCGTTGGCCTCAGCAAGATCCCGCGCGTCGTGGATGCCTTCGCACGTCGGCTACAGGTGCAGGAACGCCTCACCGACCAGATCCGCGATTGCATCCACGATGCACTGAAGCCGCTCGGCGTGGCCGTAGTGATGGAGTGCGATCACCTATGCATGCGCATGCGCGGTGTGCAGAAACAGAACAGCGTAACCACAACCTCCGCATTCACGGGCGTGTTCCTCAACAGTGACCGCACGCGGAAAGAATTCATCGAACTCATCGGAAGCAAGCTCCATTAGCATGGGCGCGAGATCCCGGCCCCAACAACTACGATCATGACAGCCTACGTATTCCCCGGACAAGGCAGCCAGTTCCCCGGCATGGGCAAGGACCTGTACGACAGCGACGGCAACGCGCGCATCTGGTTCGAGCACGCCAACGACACGCTCGGCTTCAACATCACCGACATCATGTTCAAGGGTTCCGAAGCGGACCTGCGGCAAACGCGGGTGACGCAGCCTGCGATCTTCCTGCACAGCGTGATCAAGGCCAAGGTGATGGGCGATGCTTTCCAGCCCACCATGGTCGCAGGTCACTCACTGGGCGAGTTCAGTGCGCTGGTGGCCACCGGTGCAATGGAATTCACCGGTGGGCTGAAACTCGTTGCCGCTCGCGCCAATGCGATGCAACATGCCTGCGAAATGCAGGTCGGCACCATGGCCGCCATCATCGGTATGGAAGATGCCAAGGTGGAAGAGATCTGCGCCACCATCCCCGGTGTTGTGCCTGCCAACTACAACTGCCCCGGCCAGTTGGTGATCAGCGGAACGCTGGAAGCGGTGACCAAGGCCTGCGAGGTCATCAAGGCAGCCGGCGCCAAACGCGCCCTCATCCTGCAAGTGGGCGGCGCCTTCCACAGCCCGTTGATGGAACCCGCCCGCGCCGAGTTGGCCACGGCCATCGAGTACACGCCGATCGTGAACCCACGTTGCCCGATCTACCAGAACGTGGACGCGCACCCGCGCAAGGATCCCGCCCGCATCAAGGCCAACCTGATCGCGCAGCTCACCGCACCGGTGCGGTGGACACAGACCATGCAGAACATGCTCACCGATGGGGCGACCAAGGTGGTGGAAGTCGGACCCGGAACCGTGCTGCAAGGACTCTTCAAAAAGGTGAGCAAGGAGGTGGAGGCGGTGGGGGCGTAGGTGCTTTTAACGTCATGATGGCATGGGCTGATCGGATTTTGTTGAACTGCGGAATCTGCTTTTGCTATTCCTTGGGCTTATTCTTCTTCGCATCCGCTCTGTGGGGCGATCCGAGGAATGTTGAGGAGGCGAGAATCAGCGGTAATGCGGCCCACTCTGTTCTTGCCGTTCATGCGAGCATCTTGTTGGCTCATCTATCCGCTCTGATCTTCGCTTGGTTAGCCGACCGCTTTACGCATAGGATCCTTCAGACTACTCGGTGGCTCTATACCCTTCTTCTCGTTGGATTTGGGGGATGGATCTGCTGGCTCGGCAACGTGGTCCAACACACCTTTCGGGGCTGATCCCGGCGTACAAGAAGTCCGCCGGAGACGATATCCGGGAGCATCAACAAGGTCGCGTGATCGCTCCGATCACAATCCCGCGTTCACCAGCTTCCCGCTAGCGATCAGCTTGTGCAGGTAAGGCGCGTTCAGCGTGTTCTTGATCGCTTCCACGTGCCCCATGCTGTGGCAGTCGCTGCCCAGCAATTCGTACCAGCCCAGGTCGATGAGCTTCTCGGCGGTCTTCTTCGCGCCGGGTCCATAGGCGCCCATCAGCGCAATGGTGTTCAGTTGCAGCAGCACGCCCCTGTCCTTCAACTTCTCCATGGTGCTGAAGTCGGTGTGCCAGTATTGGTAGCGTTCAGGGTGCGCGAGCACCGGCCGGTAGCCTTGTGTCTGCATCTCGAAGACGATGCCCAGCAGCACAACCGGCTCGCTGATGAAGGGCAGCTCGAACAGCACGTAGTTGTTGCCGAAGGTGAGCACGCTCTTCTCCTTTACAAGCCGTTCGAGCTCGTGGTCCAGGTAGTACTCAGCGGCGGCGTCAACCTCCATATCGATTCCTTGGCGCCGGACTTCCGCGCGCACCTTTTCCAGGCCGCCGAGAATGATCTCCGGCGTGTTCCTATAGCCATCGGCCATCACGTGTGGGGTGGTCACCACCTTGCGATAACCAAGCTCGCTCATCGCCTTGATCAGCTCGA
>JBATMK010000316.1:0-8025 GCA_049289815.1 Flavobacteriales bacterium | reverse complement strand
CCCGTAACGACATCGTCCATCTATACGAGCGGCATGTGCTGCATTCGCTTGGCATTGCAGCTGTAGCGCCGTTCAAGGACGGGACCCGCGTTGTTGATGTGGGCACGGGCGGAGGCTTCCCAGGGATACCGTTGGCCATCCTGTTCCCCAGGTGCAGCTTCCACCTGATCGATGGCATCGGCAAGAAGATCGCGGCCGTGAAGGGTGTGATCGAGGGCTTGGGACTGACCAACGCTACGGCCGAGCAAGTGCGCAGCGAGGACCACAAGTTGAAGTACGATGTGATCGTGAGCCGTGCGGTCACTACGCTGCCGGAGTTCATCCGGGCTACGAAGCATCTGGTGCGGCCTCACCCCCGGCCCCTCTCCGAAGGAGAGAGGGGAAAGATCCTGTACTTGAAGGGTGGCGAACTGGCCGATGAGATCCTGCCGCTCAAGCAAGCCGTACGCGTGCACGAGTTGAGCGAGGTCTTCAAGGAAGAGTTTTTCGCTACGAAGAAGGTGGTGGAAGTCAGCCTCTGACCTCACCCTGCCCTCTCCAAAGGAGAGGGTCCGAGCACTCCGAAGAGAAATAGTGTGAACCCACACCCACGGTGCTACCACGAAGACAACTTGTTTCCGAAGGCATTGGTCCCTCTCCTTTAGTGAGGGGTTGCGGTGAGGTGATACAGCCTGCTCTGCATTCACCCTCTCCTCTGGAGAGGGCAGGGTGAGGTTTGCATTTGCCCCTCTCCTTGGGAGAGGGTTTGGGTGAGGTCAGGCCTCCGCCAGCTGCGTCCGGCTCAGATGGTAGTAGAGCCCTGAACTGTCGGCCATCAGTTCGTCGTGCGTGCCGCTGCTCATTACAACGCCCTTGTCCAGCACCAGGATCCGATCCGCAGTGCGCACGGTGCTGAGGCGGTGCGCGATCACAATGCTCGTGCGCCCCTTCATCAACTGGTCCAACGCATCCTGCACCAGCTTCTCGCTGGCCGTATCCAGTGAACTGGTCGCCTCATCGAGGATGAGGATCGCGGGATCCTTCAATACCGCACGGGCTATGGCGATGCGCTGCCGCTGGCCGCCGCTCAGCTGGATGCCCCGCTCACCAACGATGGTATCGTAACGCTCCGGGAAACGATCAATGAACTCATGGGCATTGGCCTTTCGCGCGGCAGCTTCCACCTCTTCCTGCGTTGCCTTGGGTTTGCCATAAGCGATGTTCTCACGGATACTTCCACCGAACAAGAGCACCTCTTGGGGCACGATGGCCATTCGATCGCGCAAGGCGCTCAGGGAGTAGTCCTGCGCGTTGCGGTCATCGATGAGCACACGCCCTTCGTTCGGCGTGTAGAAACGCAGGAGCAACGAGGCGATCGTGCTCTTACCCGCACCGCTCGGGCCCACCAGCGCAACCCGCTCACCCGGCTCCGCCACGAAAGTCACATCGCGCAGCACGGGCATATCCTCACGTGTCGAATAACGGAAGCCCACATGATCGAAGGCGATGCGCCCGGTGAGATGGATCGGTTCGCGCACGGCTGACATGTCGATCGGCTCAGGCGCTTCTTCCTGGATATCCAACAAACGCTCTGTAGCGCCGATCGCCTTGAGCACCGTGGCGAAGAGTTCGGGAATACTGCTGAAGCCCGCCGCGATGAAGACCGTGTACATCACGAAGCTGGTGATGTCGCCATCGGTCAGCACACCATCGAGCTTCAAGTGCACGGCGCGCCAGACCACCACGACCACTGCACCGAACATGCACAAGATGATGAACGAGATGAAAGCCGCCCGCCAACGTGTACCCTTCAATGCCAAGCTGCGCGCATCGGTAACGCTGGTGCGATAGCGCAAAGCTTCCCAAGCTTCATTGGCGAAGGCCTTCACGTTCTGGATGCCCTGCAGGGTCTCGTCGACGATGGTGCCCGAATCAGCCACGCGGTCCTGCACGCGCTTGCTCAGCTTCTGGATGTACCGGCCGAAGAGCATGGCCGCCACAGCCACCACCGGAATGATGGCAAGCATCGTCAGCGTGAGATCCACGCTCAGCCGTGCGAGCATCACCAGACTTGCCGTGATGACGATCGTCTGCCGCACCAGCTCAGCGGTAACGGTTGTGAACATGTCCTGCAGCAGCGCAACGTCGGCCGTGATCCGGCTGTTCAATTCCCCCACGCGACGTTGCGCGAAGAAGTTCATCGGCAGCTTCAGCAGGTGATTGTAAGTATCGAGGCGGACCTGGGAAAGGCCGTACTCGGCGATGAACCCGGAGAGGTAAACGCGCCCGAAACCGAAGAGCGATTGCAGAATGAACACCAAGCCCAACAGCTTCGCGATGCTGTCGATGTTGCTCATGTCGGTGAGCGGTGCCGACCAGAACCCATTGCCACGGTGGGCATCCATGAGCTTGCCCAAGAGGAAGGGGAACACGAGGCTGAGTGCACTGGTGATGGTGAGGAGCAGCATGCTCGCCGCGAAGTGCCACTTGTAGGGACGCAGGTACCTGAAGATCCGCGCGGCCTTGCGCAACGTGGTCTTGTTCAGCTTCGCCTTGGGGGCGTCGTGTTCCTTGAAGCGGCCGCGGGCCATGGGAATGATCGGGCCGCGAAACTACCTGTGGCGGCGGAAGCGGCAGGTGGCCTTCGTCACCGGTGGGTCAAAGCAGGCAATGTGAGCTGCAATGGAACCTGACCTCAGCCGTGCACGGCGAGCATCTTGTCCGCGATGTGGTCGAAGAGGTTCTGCAGCGGCCGCTCCACCATCATCTTCAGGAAGGTGTTCAATTCGGCCTCGAAGACCTGGTGCACCTTGGTCTTCCCTCCTTCCTCGGTCAAATGCACATCAAGGGTGAACGGGAACGGGCTGCGATCAGTGGCTTTCAACTTGACCAGTCCGGGTGGCGTTCCGCCGTCGAGCATCAATCCGATCGTGGCGGCCCCGGCCACCTTGAAGGAGCAGGACTTCCCGTCGCTCTGCCAATCGCTGATCTTGTCCTGTGGCAACAACTGCTTGAAGTTGTTCATGTCCTGCAGGAAGTCATAGAGGGTGGAAGCGGGTTTGGCCACCGCCACCTGCTTGCTTTCAATATGTGTCATGCTCATGGGCTATGCGGCCACCTTGCCCCATGTGCTGGGGTCCTTGCGCCACTCGTTGAGCGGCAGCAGGTCCTTCTCGGTGATGTATCCGCTGTGCAGCGCCTGATCCAGCAGGATGCTGTAGTTCGTCAGTGAATGCAGCTTCACCTTGGCATTGTCGAAGGCCACACGCGCCTCATCGAAGCCGTAGGTGAAGATGCTGGTCATCCCCTTCACTTCACAACCTTCATCCCGAAGGGCATCCACTGCGGCCAAGCTGCTCTTGCCGGTGCTCACCAGATCCTCGATCACCACGATGCTCCGGCCCGTGCTGAGATCACCTTCCACCTGGTTCTTCATGCCGTGCTCCTTCGCGCCGCTGCGCACGTAAACGAAAGGCAAACCCATATCGTGCGCCACCAACGCACCGTGCGCAATACCACCGGTGGCCACGCCGGCGATCATGTCCGGACGACCGAACTCATGCTCGATGGCCTGTACGAATTGTTGGCGTATGTAAGTGCGCACAGCGGGATACGAAAGCGTCTTGCGATTGTCGCAGTAGATGGGGCTCTTCCAGCCGCTCGCCCATGTGAACGGCTTCTTCGGGCTCAGTTTCACAGCCTTGATCTGCAGGAGGAACTCGGCTACTTTCAACGCGGGATCAAGACGTGCATCCATGCAGCGAAAGTATGCGGTTTACATCGGCAACAAGAAGGTGGTCATCGCTGCAGCCGGGTCGGTGGTCGATGCGGGGTCCTATGTGCGACGCGCGCTCGTGCCGGATGCGAAAGCACTGAAGGAGGCCATGCGCATGCTCGACGATCCCGGTGTCACTACCTTGATCCTTCAGCACGATGACATCGGGAAAGTGTGGGAGTGGTTCCGTTCGCGCTACACATTCGTGCAAGCCGCTGGTGGCGCGGTTACGGATGAACAAGGCCGCTTGCTGGTGATGCACCGCCGCGGCATGTGGGATCTGCCGAAAGGGAAAGTGGACAAGGGAGAAGCGATCCCCGATGCCGCCGTGCGCGAGGTGATGGAAGAGTGCGGACTGCAAAAGGTGAGGATCACGGGCCTCAATGGCTCCGGAGGTCAGGACGTGCTAGCGGAAACCTGGCACACGTACGAGCACAAAGGCGAGCGCTTCCTGAAGCGCACCGACTGGTTCCTCATGCGCTCTTCCTCGGATGAAGTACTGGTGGCAGAGACCAAGGAGGACATCACCGAGGTGAAGTGGATGACCGATGCTGAGGTGCTGCGGATGCGTTCCTCCACCTACCCTACCCTGCATGCGGTGATCGACTCTTGGAGGGAAGCGGTAGAGCGGAAGTGAGTATTCCCGTTCCCGGCCAGTGCCGGTGAGCCTACATTCGCGCGCCTTTTCCGCGATCCATGAACTATCTCTCCGTCGAGCGCGTGGCCAAACGGTTCGGTCCGCGCCAGCTGTTCGAGGACATCAGCTTCGGCTTGGAACGCGGACAGAAGATGGGCCTGCTGGCGCGGAACGGTGCGGGCAAGAGCACCTTGCTCAAGTGCATCGCCGGGCTGGACAAACCGGACAGCGGGATCATCACCTTCCGCAAGGACATCCGCGTTGCGTACCTGCAACAGGATGTGCACCTCTCATCCGCCGCAAGCCTGGTGGATGAAGTGCTGGACAACAACGATCCGGTGAGCATCGCCATCCGGGCGTACGAGCATGCATTGGCCAAGCACACGGACGACCTGCAACAAGCCATCGATCGCATGGAGGAGTTGCATGCGTGGGACCATGAAGCCAGGATCAAGGGGATCCTGCACTTGTTCGGTTTGGATGACCTGGAACAACCCGTGAGCACCTTGAGCGGCGGCCAGCAAAAACGTTTGGCCCTGGCCAAGACCTTGGTGACCAAGCCCGATCTCGTGATCCTCGACGAACCGACCAACCACCTCGACATGGACATGATCGAGATGCTGGAGGATGAACTGTCGGCACCGGGTATGACGTTGCTGCTCGTGACCCACGATCGCTACTTCCTAGACCGTGTGTGCGACGAGATCGTGGAATTGGAAGGCGGCGAACTGCACCGTTTCAAGGGCAACTACAGCTACTACGTGGAAAAGCGCGCCGCGCTGGACGAAGTGCGCGATGCCACGCAGGACAAATTGCGCAGCCTTGTTCGGCACGAACTGGAGTGGATCCGCAAGATGCCCCGTGCCCGCGGCACCAAGAGCAAGAGCCGCGTGGATGCCTTCCATGAGATGAAGGATGAAGCCGCGAAGAAGTACGACAAGGAGGACGTGTCGCTTGAGATCATCGGCAACCGCCTCGGGGGCAAGGTGATCGAAGCGCGCAACCTCACGAAAAGCTTCGGCGACAAGAAGATCGTATCCAAGTTCAACTACTCCTTCAAGGCCGGTGATCGGTTCGGCATCGTGGGCAGCAACGGCATCGGCAAGAGCACCTTCGTGGACCTGCTCATCGGCCGGATACAGCCCGACGCGGGCACGACCAGCATGGGCGATACGGTGGTGCTGGGGTACTTCGACCAGATGGGGTTGAAGCTGAAGGAGGACCGGCGCGTGATCGATGTGGTGCGGGACATCGCCGAGATCATCCCCATGAGCAAGGGCCGCAAGATCACCGCGAGCCAATTGCTCGAGCGTTTCCTCTTCAGCAAGGAACAACAACAACACTGGGCCAGCACCCTCAGCGGGGGCGAGCGTCGCCGCCTGCACTTGTGCACGGTGCTGATGAAGAACCCCAACGTCCTCATCCTCGACGAGCCGACGAACGACCTCGATATCCCCACGCTCAACGCGCTGGAAGATTTCCTCGCCGAGTTGAACGTATGCCTGCTGGTGATCAGCCACGACCGCTTCTTCATGGACAAGATCTGTGGCCGCCTGCTGGTGTTCGAAGGCGAAGGGCGCATCAAGGAATTCGTGGGCAACTACACCGAGCTGCGCGAGCGCAAGCGCATCGAAAAGCTGCGACTATCACAGGCGAACGCACAAGCCAAGTCCGCTGCTGTGGAGGCCGCACTGCAAGAGCAAGCCGATAAACCGAAGTCGAAGAAGCTCACCTACGCTGAGCGCATCGAGCTTGAGAAGTTGGAAAAAGCGGTGCCATTGTTGGAGCAACGGAAAGAGCAGCTCACAGCCTCCTTCGCCGAGCCGGGCATCAACCACGAAGAACTGATGAAGCGCGGTGCCGAGCTGGAAAGGCTCATCAAGGAACTCGACGTTGCGAGCGAGCGCTGGCTGGAGCTGACGGAGAAGGCGGAGAACGCTTGATCTTGGCCAAGGCGCACGATCAGAACTTGGCGCACGGCACCACCCGCCGCTTCTCCATGCTCTTCTTCTTGCGCTTGTCGGCCATTTCGTAAACGAGCGTCAGTTCATGCGCCCCGCCGCTGCGGCCCGCCAGCTTGCTGATGGTGAGGTCGTAGCTGTACCCGATGCGCAGGTCGTTCACCTTGGCACCGAGTACTATGGCGATCGCATCGCTGTTGCCGTACCCGGGGGCGTAAGCCTTGAACATTGGAATGCCCCGATACCACAAGCCCATGAAGAACGGATCGCGTTCGAAGTAGGCACCGAGGTCCAGTTGGTCGTACTTCCCCTGGCTGCGGAAATTGAACGCCGCGATGATGTAGTTCTGCTTGTGCCTGATCACCGGTGTGCGGAGGCGCATGCGACGGCCCCCATGCAGGCTGAACTTGGCCGGCACCGCACTTTCGCCCAGGAGGAGCGATTGGTTCGGCTTGTTCATGTGCAACCAGGAAGCGCCCAGCCAGGTCTTCGGGGTGAAGTACAACAGGCCACTGCCCACATCGGTCCAGTGTGCGCTGCGGCCATCCAGACTTTCGTAGGTGCCCACGTTCCCACCGCGGGCCAGCTGATCCCCGAAGACAAGGCTTCCCCAATCCACGCTGTGCTGCACGTAACCGAACTGCAACGCAGGGCGCAGGAACACTTTCCGCTTCAACTGGAATTCGTAGGCGTACTGCGCATTGATACCCGTGTACCGCAATGCGCCGCTGCCCGCCCGATCGTGCACGATGCTCACACCGATGCCGCTGTTGATCTCGCGCATGTAGTGATCGAAACTCGCGTGCACCGTGGTGAAGGTTCCCGGTATCGACGGCCATTGATCGCGGTACGCCAACGAGAACCGGGTTTGCACACCCGTGCCGGCGAACGCCGGGCTCAGGTAGGTGGGGCTAGCATAGAACTGCGTGAAATGCGCATCCTGGGCCAACGCGCCGTGGACCACCATCCCGAAACAGGCGAGCAGTGCGTACCTACTTGCCATTCACGTTGGGGTTGCTCTGTGCCATGCTCCGGGTCATGCGCACATCCAAGAGCATTTCGCGTTCGCCGTTCGCCATGGTCGGCTGGAACTCTCCGGTGTACGACGTGCAACTGTCGCTTTCCACCAGCATGCGGTACCGTTTACCCGGTTCCACCACCATCAGGTAGCGACCGGTATTGGCGTTCGTGTTGTAGATCCCCTGGGTTTCCTCCAAGGCCAGGTCGATGAGCGTGATGCGTGCTTTGAGCGGTTCATCCATCGCATCGGTCACGGTACCCATCACAGCAACGAAATCGAGCTGGCTCGAAGGGAACGTCACCTGATAGATGTCCTGCGCACCCATGCCACCGGCACGCTCGCTGCTGAAGTAACCGGTCGTGCCATCGTCGCTCAGGCAGAAGTAGATGTCGTCGTTCACCGTGTTCAGCGGGTATCCGAGGTTGTCGGGTTGTGTCCATGTGTTGCCCTCCGGCTCCAATAGCGCGGTCTTGAAAATGTCGTAACCGCCCATGGTGCTGTGCCCATTGCTGCTGAAGAACAATGTCTGACCATCGGCGTGCATGAACGGCGCGTCCTCGTCGAAAGGCGTGTTCACTGTCGGACCGAGGTTCTGGGGCAAGCTCCATTCGCCATTGGGTAACCGTTTCACGCACCAGATGTCCCGGCCGCC
>JBATMK010000315.1:0-7186 GCA_049289815.1 Flavobacteriales bacterium | reverse complement strand
CCGGTGGCTTGGTGAAGATCGCGCATAGGGGGCGAAATATCTTAGCCAGCGTAAGCAACTCCGAATTACTCAATTCAGTTTACCGCTCTTTGATCTCATGAACGCTAGGGAAGGATACGCGCGCATGTTCGAACTGCTTGAGGCGCAGTACGGTCTTGTCGAAAGCGATGATTTAGCAGTCCTTCTCGGAGGAATGAACCCGATTTATGATGATCAGCGTACTGCTGATGCAGCTATGATGTTCGACTGGTTGAATGTGCTGGGTGATGCCAATGCGACAACTGAGATCACCGATGAACAGTGGCGTCAGGCGGTGTTGAGGTTTTTGCACGAGAAGGAAAAGTCCATGGGCCTTGCCTTGTCTTCAGTGATCAGTGGCATAGCTCTATCGAAGGACTTCCGAAGTGGCCTTGATTGAAAGACACTCGGGGCACGCGAGCGGCAGCGCAAATGGACGTGCGCGAGCGGGTGCGGGGACTGCATCACTTCCGAACAATGATCCGGAACTGCCAGAGCATGTCGGGGATAAGATCATAACTGTCGTACCCCTGTTCCCTAAGCTCCGCCGCCATATCCTCCGGCAGCTCCCCACCCAAGGGCTTGTTGAACCGGCTTTTCGGATCACTCTTCCTTTTAGGCACTATGCTCGCAGCGCGCTTTTCCTGGCGCTCGAATTCCAACTCAGGATGCCTTGGGCTGCAATAGCGCTGCAGCTCATAGAGCTGCGTTCCTTTCTCGGTTCCTAGCTGTTCAAGTTCCTCTGTGAGTCGAGCCGCATATACAGTATCGCGGGTGCTGATGGTGTAAACGCCGCCGCAGTTGGGATACCCATGGAACCCCAGGGTCACCACATGCTCTCGGTCCAGCAATGAGTCACCGATAATGTGGTCGCGCGGGAACCATATCCAGCCATCCTCTTGAGTACCTCCCATCAGGCGCAGGCCTCTGGGTCCGGCAAAGGTCTCAACACAAGCGGTGTCCTCACAGTGGGTGATCAAAAGGAGATCGGAAATGGACAGGCGCTGGGCTTGAGCGGCCAGAAGAGAAAAGGCCAACAACAGGGTGGCGAGTTGACGCATGCGGCAGGAACGCAGGTTGTGCGGGCTGAGTGTGCTCAGGAACCAAGGTTAGGGTCAATCCCGAGACTTGGCTGGATATGCGGCACGCGAGCGGCAGCGCAAAGGGACATGCGCGAGCGGGACGAGCACAATGGGACCTAGAGGACCTATCTTTCAAAACCCTCAAAGCGATGACCAGTAGTTTCTCAAGGATAGTCAGCGGTGTTCTGGTTGTTTGCAATTGCGCACCGTTGGATGCGCAGTATGTTGATCCACAATGGGGAGCTGCGTTCCAGTCAACCATCCCGGGGCACACTTTCGGAGTAAGGCATTTGGCGACCCACCCGAACGGGAACACCTTCTGTTCCGGTCGGTTCGAAGAAGGATCGCTCGACATCGACCCTTCAACGGGCTCGTTGTACTTGGCTGAACCGGGGCCCGACGGACTGGATCAGTTCCTCATCATGTTGGACGCCACCGGCGCTTTGGTTTGGGCGGATAGTTCAGAGAGAATGGACGATTATGGGAACAGCAGCAGTAGTGCCCCTGGGTTGGCCTTGGCCGCAACCTCCGATGGTGGAGCGGTCGCACACGGCAGATATCGTGATACGGTGTTGTACTTCATGAACGACAGCACATTGCCCCTGATGTCAACCGCTCCGTTCGTGCGACGGTATGATGGAACAGGGGCGTTGCTGTGGTCGTTTTTCCTTCCATTGGTCACCTCTGAGAAAGGACTCATTGGAACTGATTCTGCCGACAACGTCTACATGTTGATGAGCTACACCCACTTGGCTGTCCAGGATATCGACCCCGGTCCTGATACAGTGTTTCTCCCAGAGCCGGATGACAAAGACCTTGTGTTGATGAAGTTCAGCGCTCAAGGAGACATTGAATGGGCCCGCGCTTTCACGAGTGAAGGCGAATCCCATTTCCACGCCTTCAGCGTGGACAAGCAGGGGAATTCATGGTTCATCGGGAATACGGAGGATACGCTGGACCTGGATCCGGGTCCCGGTCAGTTGCTGGCAACGAGCGTAACCGGTGTTGAAGAACAATTCATGGTGAAGTTCGATGCGAACGGTGTGCTCGTTCACGGCACCGTGTTCGATGAACCAGGAACACCGCCTTACGCAACGGCGTTGTCCATGGCTGTTCTGAGCGACGGCGGCGTAGTGGTCAACGGCGAGCTACAAACGGATCTGGATATGGACCCCTCGACCAGTACTTGGATGCTCTATTACAGTGGAGAGGCCGGTGTTTATTTACAACGCTTTGACGCCAACGGACAGTTCGTTTGGGCCGGTGCCATTCAGGGTGTATCCGGAGCCGTTATTGGTGATGACGTTGCCGCTGGTGATGGGGTCTTTGCCCTCTGCGGCCACCACTCCAGCGCTACGGATCTGGATCCTGGACCGGGTGTCTTCACTGTGACGGTTACTCCGCCCCCCGGAACGAATTGGGATGCTTTTCTCGGCATCTATCTCAATGACGGCACTTTCATCGCTGGGCAGCGTGCACGAGGCATCAGCGAACAATCGTTCTATCGCCTTGGCTTCGTTGATGATAGTACGTTGATGGTGGGAGGGCACTTCAACAATGAATTCTTTTTCGGGTCGAACCTTCAGATACTAGGCTCCGGGAGTTCCTCAGGCGAGGGCGTATTGTGCAGGGTTGGATTTGCACCTAGCTCGTTGGACGTGGCTGATATGCAGCTCGCTGCAACATGGTCCCTTTATCCGAACCCGGCGCATGATCAGCTAACGGTTCAGGGGGCTGCGTTGGATGCGATGGTGGTGGTGAGGTCGATCGATGGCCGGTTATTGAAGGCGCAACGCGTCAGCACAACCCAGGTAACGTTGGATATCGGCGACTTGTCCAGTGGTCTTTATACGATCAGTGTTGCCGAAGCACCTGGAGTGCAAAGCGTGATGCGCTTTGTGAAGGACTAGTGCCCAGCGCACGCGACCCGACTTGACGGGATGCGCATTCACCCTAGGGCCTCATGGCCACACACGAGCGTCAGCACAAAGGGACATACTCGAGCGGGGGCGGGGGGAAAGTCCAATACTTAGTGCATGATCGCCAACTTGCCTGTGGAGATTACCAGCCCCTCGGCACTCAGTACGCTCACAAACACAAGGCTCTGCGCTATGGACGGCAATGCAAGCGTCACCGTTCCTTCCCCAGGCAAGACTTGCGACAACAACGTCTCGCCCATCGCATTCCGGACGATCACCTGTCCGCTTATTGGAAGATCGGTAAGCGTGACCTGTCGCGAAGCAGGATTCGGCCACAACCTCCCATTTCGCATGGAGCCGATCTCAAAGGGCTCAACAGCCGTGATGATCGCATTACCATCGAACGCAGCAAGGTTCGGCTGCGGTTGTTCGCTGCAACATTCGACATAATTGCCACCGACGTAGATCCAACCATCGTCGGACACCAGTGCACAATAGACATCCTGACCCATGCTGGGATCCCAGTTCAGCAGTCCAGTGGATAGGTCGAACCCAACAAAAGCAGAGCCACTTCCTCCAATGTTATCAACCCCCCCTACGAACAACTGGGATCCATTGGAAGCAAGAGTGGTGACGTCCCAATCCGCACCCGGATCCCAAGGGGTTGCCAGACCCGTAACAGCATCCAGCGCCGCCAGATGATGTCGGGACTCACCTCCGATATTGATGAAGTGACCGCCCACATAAACCACACCTCCCACTTGCTCGAAAGCCACCACTTCGGCCGTGGAAAACGGGGGGATCTCCCATGGAGTGGCTAAACCGGTCACCGGATCCAATGCTGCGGCCTGATCCCGCAGCTCTCCACCAACGCTGTTGAAATCGCCACCCACGTAGATGAGCCCACCGGTGGCATCGAGGCCAAAGATCTCACCATCGGGGAACGGATTCCATCCGTTGAGAGAGCCCGATGCCAGATCGAACGAAGCCAAGCGGGAGCGCGCTTGACCGGCAATGGTGGTGAACTCCCCGGCTACGTATATCCTGTTCCCGAACACAGCGAGATGAGTGACCTCCCCATCCGGCGATGGGTCCCACGGCAACAAGGCAGCAGTGGTAAGGTCGATGGCGGCCAAATGGTTTCTTGGTTGTCCATTGATCGAGGTGAACGGACCTCCCATATAAAGTGTATTGTCATATCGCTCGATCACCTGTACTTGATCGTTGATATACCCGACCGGAAAATCGAGCGGCTCTCCCGACACAATATCCAAAGCTGAAACCCCGTCGACATCCACATCTGCGATCCTGTCGAACGAACCACCGACAAGCACACGGCTTCCACTTGGCACGATCACATCAACAAGACCCGGGTTGAAAGTGGGTGGGGTCCAGTCCGTCGGTGCAGCGGTCAAGAGATCCACCATTGCTGCATCGTGCACTAGCGCACTACCCACATTGCTGAAGGAGCCACCAATATGGAGCTTTCCATTCCCGATGGCGAGTGAACGTACCACTCCTGAAATGGTCAGTTGCGTATCCCAAGCTTCCAAGCTGAACGAGGCCAGGTCGAATGCCGCCAAACCAGCTCTCGCCTGACCTTCAGCTGTCGTGAAATCACCTCCAACGAAAAGACGATCCTCATGTACGGCAAGGCACTCAATGGGTCCATCAAAAGCGGGGGTCCAGGGATAGGCTGTACCGAAAACATCATCCAAGGCCGCGACACCTTGACACGTTATGCCTCCGATGGACGTGAAATCCCCGGATGCGAAAATGGTATCGCCCTTGGCGGCAAGATCGTACACGGGGCCGTTGGGTTGTGGGTTCCACCCGCTCACAGCACCCGTCCATCTATTGATCCTGGCCACGTACGAAAGGCCACCGACAGAAGTGAAAGTCCCCGAGAAATAAACCATGTTGCCGCGGACAAGAATGTCGTAAATAACCCCACTGGATATGTTGGGGAATGAAAGCGCATTGCCCGTTCCACTGTTGAATGATTGGAGGATATCACTACCTGCTCCACCAACAAAGAGCGTGTCGCCCGATAGTGCTAACGAATAACCACGGAACCCGACATAGAATGATGAGTCCACCGAACCATCGCCGTTCAGGTGAAGAGTGCGCGCAAAGTTCGGAAGCTGATAATTAAAGAAGCTGCCAGTGATGAACCAGCCGCCATTCCCATCGGCGATAGCAGCATCAACTGGAGCATTGGGCATTGCGGTTGACCAACTGGGCGCAGCTTGGTCTGTAGTGTCCAAGACAACCACATTCGGGAAATTCGCACCCAGATAGGAAGGGCCGCAAACAAGCAGCGTATCGCCCTTCCGATCAAGGTCGAACGCAGCACCCCAAGGCACGTACAAATGCCTATCAGGCGTCAAACTCTGGCTCTCGGCCGATACATGGAATTGACAAGCAAGCACAATGCTTACTACACGAAGAAAATTTGATTCGGAACGCATATGGCCTGCTTAGGAAGTCGAATGTAGGACATGCACGTGCTCTAGAAATTGTCTCGTGCGTGATCGCTTCCGCACACGCCAGACTTGTTGCCGCGTGCGCTTTCAGACCTGGGCCGCTTCCTGCGCGAGACCTGCAATGCATCCTTCACGGTGGTTGGTCCGGAAGTATCCGGCCAATGCAAGGTCTCTTCCCTTCTCCTCAACCAGCGGGTTGCGGGCACATGGCATGTGCCCTACGACCTGGTTTGCTATCACGAAAGCCGCGTAGCCTTTGCCCTCTCGACCTAAGTGACAACTTTGCGTCAATGGAGGAGCGGATACTGCATTCGCCCAGTGAACTGGCCGATGCGTTTGCACATGCCATCACAGGCCGGTTGCAGGTGCGCCTGGGGTATTACCTCGGGCATATCCCCACGGAGCAGGAGTTCCACAGGACAACCCACGAGCAGTTGGAGGATGGCTATAGTCATCGCTACACCTATCGTAACGAGGTCTTGCTGATCGTGGATACACGTAACCCACTTCGGCCTAAGTTCAGTGCATGGGACCCCATCACCGAAGATGAAGTGAACGGAAGCGCACCGGGTCCTGGTGCGTTCCAATTGCAGGCTGGCGTGGTTTGGGATCCTTTCTTCGTTGCGTCCGAACTTGAAATAGAATATCGGCCCAGCGCCAAACCATCTAGCGTGGATGGTCCGGCCAAGCTGCGCTAGCCCTCAGCGGTGGATCAGCACGCGCCAACTGCGCGGCGCGCCGTTCACTTCGGCTTGGGCCACGTACAGTCCGGTCTTTACACCAGCCACGCTCCAATCGTGTTGAGGCCCTGCCGGAAAAGCGATGACCATGCGACCGCTCGCGTCGATGAGGCGAAGGGCCGTGGCCGGCACACGCCCGAGCATGCGCAGTCGATCATGGGCGGCATCGTAGTAGAGAACGCCCACGGAAGTCGGCACGGAGAACACCGTCAGGGAGCCTGCATCCAGGTAGATGTTCACCACATCGCTGAACGGGCCGCCACCGCAGGGGCCGTTGTAGCAGTTCCAGGTGATCAGGTTGTCGGCCACCATCAGGTTCGACACGATCGTATTGGGATCGCCCACGTCCACGAAGGTGTAATAGCTGTCGTCCCATTCGCAATAGCACGGCGCTGCACATTCGGTGGCGCTGAGGATGGCCGCCGCCGGTGGGAAATACCACGTGGCATCGGGCCCAGCGCTGGCGCTGGCGGTGGCATCCGGGTCGTAGGCCGTGATGGTGACAAAGTCCGAGGTGATGATCCCCATGTAGTCGGTGAGTATCCACTCGAACACGTTCGGCCCGACCGCCAATCCGGTAACGGAGCTGAGCGGGTCGCCAGGATCATAGAACACACCCGCTCCCGAAACGATGGACCAGGTGGCGTATTCATCCACGCCCAATGGCCACGCCTGCAGCGTGGTGCTATCGCCACAGACCTCCTGGTCGGTGCCCGCGTGGGCTTGCGAGAAGGCAGGGCCTGCCGTACAGGCCACGATGAGCAAGGCGCAAGTGCGGCAGCGTAGCATGGTGCAAAGACGACCGGCAGTGGAGCCGGTGGCTTGGTGAAGATCGCGCATAGGGGGCGAAATATCTTAGCCAGCGTAAGCAACTCCGAATTACTCAATTCAGTTTACCGCTCTTTGATCTCATGAACGCTAGGGAAGGATACGCGCGCATG
>JBATMK010000314.1:0-3700 GCA_049289815.1 Flavobacteriales bacterium | reverse complement strand
GCTGCGGCCAGCGATGGCGGTGTGCTCGTTACCGGCTACGCGGGAACCGCGACCAACTATCCGCAATCCTTCATGAAGCTCGACACCGATGGCAACTCGTGTCCGTATTGTCCGGGCGTGGCGATGGGCATTCAGGATACACTGGCGATCGCCCCGGCGGTGGAGCTAGGTCATCAGTTCATAGGGCCGTGGGCCACAGCCGCGGATCTCACGTTCACCGTCGAAGACATTACGGCAACCGTGGAGTCCTTTTACTGTGGGATCACCGGAGTGGACGAGCCGGTGAAAAGCCCGCAAGCCTTCATCGTACCCAACCCCTTCGTGGACCACGCCACCCTCACGGTGGAAGGATCCACCCTCAGTGGCAACAGCAGTTTGGTAATGCGCGACCTGTCGGGCCGGATCGTGAACACGCAACCGTTGACGGGGACCATCACGGTGATCGAACGAGGCGGCATCAGCGCAGGGCACTATGTGTTCACGGTCGAAGGCATACAGGGCATCGTGGCGCGCGGAGTTGTGCAAGTGGCACAGCGCTAGTAACCGACCGGATCAACCAACCCCTTCGCACGCGTCCCGACATGTCGGGATGCGCTGCATTCCCAAGGCGCGCTGGTCCTGCCTTTAGTTTTGAGCCATGTGCTTCCAACTTTCCTTGGAGTTCGACGCAGGGCTGGCGCGAAAGAACCAACGCGTGATCCGCAACTGGGACGATTGGCAGAACAGCCGCCGGATCTTCCTGACCAATGCCTTCACGAAGCCGATGTTGCCGGTCTTCACGGTGGAAGACCCGCTGACACCGCAGGAAATGCGATGGGGCTTGATCCCGCCATGGGCCACCAAGGACCCCGATGGTTTCCTGAAAAAGGCCAGCACGTACAATGCGATCAGCGTGGGGCCCGAAGGCGAGACCTTTTACGATAAGCCTTCGTTCCGCAACGCTGCGAAGAAGGAGCAGCGCTGCCTGATACCGGCCACGGGTTTCTTCGAGTTCCACCACCTGGGCAAGCAGACCTTCCCGCACTACATCCACCTGAAGAGCCGCGCGCTCTTCTTCATGGCCGGCATTTACGACAACGGCACCTTCAGCATCCTCACCACCGAGGCAAACCCGCTGATGGCCTTCGTGCACAACAGCAAGAAGCGCATGCCCGTGATCCTGCCGCAGGAATTGGAACAGACCTGGCTCACGGCAGGACTTACCAAGGAGGACGTGCTGGCCATGTGCAAACCCTACCCCGTTGACGACATGGAGGCGTGGACGGTGAGCCGCCTGATCACATCACGGTCCGAAGATCCTGATCAGGAAGCCGTTCGGCAGAAAGTGGACTATCCGGAACTGGGTATCGCTCAAAGCTTCTGGTGAAGTCCACCATCCGGTCCTCCGATATCCATCCACTGGCCACGTTGCGGCGTGGATCGGCCACGCGATAGAAGGTGATACCGTACTTGAAGGACCACTTGCGATGCACCACCATCCGTGGCCCGTTGCGGCCCATCATCACTTCCTGATTCATGGCGAACAAAGCATTGAGCGCGATGCTCTGCAGGATCGCCTCATGTGTCACCCACGCACCAATGTCCAACCGGTAACGCCAGCTGTCCCCGTGGCGCTCCACCGCCGTGATGCGCCGCAGGCGATCGTTCAATGGCACCTTGCCGCCCAAGGGCAAGGCTTGCTGGTGCGACATCATTTCCGTCAAGGTCTGCGCCAGAAGATAAAGGGCTTCCCGGCTCCTTCGAGCGGAATGCGGCTAAAGGCCACAGGCTTCAGGCCTCAAGCTTTTTAAGCCTGTGGCCTGAAGCCTGCGGCCTGCGGCCTGAAGCCTGTGGCCTGAAGCCATCAGCCCTTCGCTGATCCGCCGATGGACTACGGGCTGTTCCGCCGCCGGATGAAGAACCAGGTGAAGAACGCGAGCAGGACCACCAGCACCGACCATTTGATGTAGCCCGGCAGCCCGCCGGTTACGAATTGCCCAACAGCTAGCGGGGCATGCATGCCCACAAAAACCTTGGCCGCGTTGTCGTCGCCGATCACCGCAACATCGAGTGTAGCGGCATCGAGGAGCGGCCCTTGTTCCACGCCCGCTTTCATGGCCACCTCGCGCGCATGCCCGAAGACCTTCTCGTCAAGATCGCGCGCGAAGAAGGGCTGCTTAGGTATGCCGACTTCCGTGAGCTTACCGCACACCGGCAAGAGCGACTCCTTATCCGACACGCGCCAGCTATCGGTGTAGTGATGCTGGAATTCGTCGAAGTTGAAGGGGTTCGTCAGCACGGTCCCGTCACGCGCTTCGAGCTGGTCCACGTTGCCGTTGTGGTTGGCGAGGAGACCTTTCACGGTATGGCCGCAGCAACTGCCGATGCCCACCAGCACATCGATATAGCTGGAGTGCATCGTGGCGCGCACGGAATTGCCGGTGGGACCTGTTATGAAATAGACATTCCCGTTGCGTGAGATGTCGACACCATCGGCGGCGGACATGGCACTGCCATCGGCCAGCGCGGTGGGAACGTTATCGATGATAAGACCTGTTTCCAGGCAGACCGCCACCGTGGTCTTGCCCATCCGCGTGGCCACCGCGGAGTTCACCGATGCATCGGGCCACGTGGGCGCACTGGACACTTGCCGCGTGTGCACCACGAAGTCGTCATCCACTTCCGCCAGTACGAAATCGCCCGAGGCCTGGAAATCGTACAGCAGGCCAGCGAACGTGCTCAAGTGGGTATCGCCCACCGTGCGCGCGGCCAAACAATTGGCCGTGGCTCCACCAGCGCTGCTCTCCGTTGCGATCACTGCGGGCCCCGGCCCCGTTGCGCCCGGTGCGGTCGGCCCGAAACTGAGGTTGTTGGTCTCACCGGTGAAGCCTTGCGCTACGCAATTGGGTGCTTCCCTACCCCCATAGTTGATCCGCGTTCGTGGAACGATCGTCGATCCGGCATTGAAGGTCGCCTCG
Organism: Flavobacteriales bacterium; assembly: GCA_049289815.1. Lineage (GTDB taxonomy): Bacteria > Bacteroidota > Bacteroidia > Flavobacteriales_F > PHOS-HE28 > PHOS-HE28. Next base: position 743 of record JBATMK010000314.1, on the reverse strand, counting down.
CTGCCGCAACAGTTTCCTACGATACAGAACTCGGCAATGGTCCAGCCTGCGGCGGCATTGACCGCATTGAGCCCCGTTCCCGAGAACACCGTGGTTCCGGTTGAAAGGAAGTAACTATCGCCGGTGGCAGTTACCGAACCACCCAGGCTAAGGTTGGCCAGGTTGCTGATCGGCTGGTTGGGTACGGCTGTGGACGTGGAGTTCCTGAACCAGGACGTGGTGAACGATGGAGCGGGGCCCTGGATCCATCCGGTGCCCGGTGAAGTCGGGCCGAAATCGATCAGCCAGTATTGGATGAACGCCCTGCCTGTATTGCCTGCTGTGCCGTTGTTGGAGTAAAGGAATTGTTCCCAGCCCCGACATCCGGCGGCGGAACCCGCGACCGTGCTCGGGAAGAAGTCGGTGTTGAGCTGGAGCGAGTATGAATTGGCGACCGGTGACCCCGCACCGCCGTTGAGCCCGGTCTCGCTCGTTACGCCGGTGACGCTGTCGAAAGACCCGGTGGCAGAGGAGATATGTCCTGAAGGCGCCTGTGCAGAGACGTCGTCGCCATTGCCGATGGTGAAGGGTCTTGGCCCGCTTTTCGGCAGGTATGGATAGGGCGGCGCCGTAACGGTGTCCACCTCGTGCCACACCGTATCCGGATAGGACGCCTCAAAGGCCCCGATCTTCGGCAGCTTGATGCGCGCCATGGAAAGGCGCCAGGTTTCCAGCCGCTTGGCTTGGGCGGAACCCACCGTGTC
>JBATMK010000313.1:0-2714 GCA_049289815.1 Flavobacteriales bacterium | reverse complement strand
GCCCAGGAGCCACTGGACCAGAACAGTGACTACCGCTTCGTCGCGTTGGTAAAGGGAGTACCTGTTACAGCCACCACCCCCATCGTGAACGACTTCGCGGTGGATGCCAATGTGCAGAGCGGAGTGTTCAGGCCGACCCTCTACGGCACCAACGGGTACCAGGATTACGAGTTGCGTTGGTCCAGTAGTGATGATGGCAGGCGCTATGAAGCGTACTACACCTTCTACTATCAGGAAGTGATCGCAGGGGTGACCGGCCCCGTGAAGAGCTTCACCCGACTGCTGGGCAGTGTGGTTACGGAGAACACGGAGGGTGGGCAGGACCTGAGCGCGGTGCTGGTAGGCGAGGATTTCTACACCACCGTTGCCAGCCAAGTGGCCGTGGACCCCACCGTGGAGCGCAGGGAATTCCTCGGGATCCGTTTCCATTGGGCAGTGGCCAGTGCGGATTTCCACACGTTCCTTCAGTTGAGCGAGCCTATCACCGGCATTGTGGAGGACCGTCCTGACTTCACCAACGTCACCAATGGCTATGGCATTTTCGTAAGCCGGTATTTCGAGAAGGCACCGGGCAATCAAGCCAACATTGTTCCGAGCCAGGAGTACCGTTTGCCCAATGCCACCAGCCTCGATTGGCTGGCTACGGGATCGGTCACCGGCAACTTGGGGTTCTGCTCGCCTTACACAGTGAGCGACGGTACGCTGGCCGACTGCCAGTGATGACCTGCTGACCTTCTGGCAGCGCGCTACACCGCGCCAGGCTTACGTTCTGCTGGTTTCCTGTCAGGATAACGCACTCCGTTCCGGCGGCATGAACGTTGACGAACGCGGCGCACCTGAACATTGAATGCATGGGCGGAACCCCGGCCCGAGGCCGGGTGACCAACACCCCAACAACCAAAGACATGAGCAAGATCATCGGTATAGACCTGGGCACCACCAACAGTTGCGTAGCCGTAATGGAGGGCAACGAACCCGTGGTAATAGCCAACAGCGAAGGCAAGCGCACGACACCCAGTATCGTGGCCTTCATTGAAGGTGGCGAGCGCAAAGTGGGCGACCCCGCGAAGCGCCAGGCCATCACCAACCCGCGCAATACGATCTACTCGATCAAGCGCTTCATGGGCAACACCTATGAGGAAGACGCGAAGGAGATCGCCCGTGTGCCGTACGAGGTTGTGCGCGATGGCAATATGCCCAAGGTGAAGATCGGCGACCGGTTCTACACGCCGCAGGAGATCAGTGCCATGGTCCTTCAGAAAATGAAGAAGACCGCCGAAGACTATTTGGGCACCACGGTCACCGAAGCGGTGATCACCGTACCGGCCTATTTCAACGATGCGCAACGCCAGGCCACCAAGGAGGCTGGAGAGATCGCAGGATTGAAGGTGCGCCGCATCATCAACGAACCGACGGCTGCAGCTCTGGCCTATGGGTTGGACAAGAAACACAAGGACCAGAAAGTGGTCGTATTCGACTGCGGCGGTGGAACGCACGATGTGAGCGTATTGGAACTCGGCGACGGTGTCTTCGAGGTGAAGAGCACCGATGGCGACACGCACCTGGGTGGCGACGACTTCGACCAGACGATCATCGATTGGCTGGCCGATGAATTCAAGAGCGACGAAGGGATCGACCTGCGCAAGGATCCGATGGCCCTGCAACGGTTGAAGGATGCTGCCGAAAAAGCCAAGATCGAACTGAGCAGCACCACCAGCAGCGAGATCAACCTGCCTTACATCATGCCCGTGAACGGCATACCGAAACACTTGGTGCGCACCTTGAGCCGCGCCAAGTTCGAACAGTTGGTGGACAGCTTGATCAAGCGCACGATCGCACCATGCGAGAGCGCACTGAAGAACGCAGGTCTCACCACCGCGCAGATCGATGAAGTGATCCTGGTGGGTGGCAGCACCCGTATCCCTGCGATCCAGGAAGCCGTGAAGAAGTTCTTCGGCAAGGAGCCCAGCAAAGGCGTGAACCCCGATGAAGTGGTGGCCGTGGGCGCCGCGATCCAGGGAGGTGTCCTCACCGGCGAGGTGAAGGATGTGCTCCTGCTGGACGTAACACCATTGAGCCTCGGTATCGAGACCATGGGCGGGGTGATGACCCGCTTGATCGAGGCCAACACCACGATCCCCACCAAGAAGAGCGAAACCTTCAGCACCGCCAGCGACAACCAGCCCAGCGTGGAGATCCACGTGCTGCAAGGCGAACGCCCGATGAGCCGCGACAATCGCACCATCGGCCGCTTCCACCTGAGCGATATCCCGCCGGCACCGCGCGGCACTCCGCAGATCGAGGTCACCTTCGACATCGACGCCAACGGTATCCTGCATGTTGGCGCCAAGGACAAGACCACGGGCAAGGAACAGAGCATCCGCATCGAGGCCAGCAGCGGCCTGAGCAAGGACGACATCGAGAAGATGAAGCGCGAAGCCGCCGCGAATGCCGATACGGATCGCCAGGCGCGGGAAAAAGCGGACAAGCTGAACCAGGCTGACAGCCTCATCTTCCAAGTGGAGAAGCAGATGAAGGAATTCGGGGACAAGCTGCCCGCGGACAAGAAGGGGCCCATTGAAACCGCCCTCGCTGAATTGCGCAAAGCGCACGGTGCACAGGACATGGCAGGTATCGATACGGCCATGAGCCAGTTGAACAACGTGTTCCAGACCGCAAGCCAGGAGATGTACGCCGCTGCGCAGCAAGCGCAG
>JBATMK010000312.1:0-3066 GCA_049289815.1 Flavobacteriales bacterium | reverse complement strand
GCCTTCCTCAACTACCTCGTGGTCAGCAAGCACTTGCACATCCTGCTCGCTTTCCCGAACGTGTGGTACAGCAGCTTGAAGCCGAAGACCGAGATCATCAACATGGACCGTGTGACCGGTGAAGTGAAGAGCATGCTCGATCCATCCGTTCAACCTCCGGTTGTTGCACCGCATACGGTTGCTGGCGTGGAAATGACCGAACGCTTCGGCGCCAAGGATGTCTTCGACCTGTCGTGGAAACAGTTGATGGACGGCATGACCTGCACCGAGTGTGGGCGTTGCACCAGTGTGTGCCCGGCCAACCTCACCGGGAAACTGCTGAGCCCGCGCAAGATCATGATGGACACGCGCGACCGCTTGGAAGAAGTGGGCAAGGTGATCGACGGGAAGGGCAAGTGGGAGGACGATGGCAAGAGCCTGCACAGCCGGATCACGGAGGAAGAGCTCTGGGCATGCACCACATGCAATGCTTGCACCGAGGCTTGTCCGGTGAACATCGACCCGGTGGGCATCATCATCGACATGCGGCGTTACCTTGTCATGGAAGAGAGCAAGACACGTCCGGCTCTCGCGAACATGCTCACCAATGTGGAGAACAACGGCGCCCCCTGGCAGATGGCCCAAGCCGATAGGCTCAAGTGGGCGGAACAATGAAAGCTCCAAGCACCAAAGCTCAAGTCTCAAGCTTCAACGGCACGCGCCTGAAGGCGGAGCAGTGGTTGGTCGGCCCGATCCTGACTTTCCTATTCATACTTGAAGCTTGAGACTTGGAACTTGAGCCTTGATACTTGCTGAAATGAAGAAGTCCGCGCTGATCGCAACCACCGAGAACGGCAAGAAGGTGAGCCCCAAGCTCCCGCCGCACATCAAGAACTTCCTCATCGACATCGATGGCACCATCTGCGAGGACATCCCCAACGAGGAACCCTGGCGCATGGCCGATGCGGAAGTGTTCCCGGAGGCGCTGGAGAAACTGAACCTCTGGCATGGCGAAGGACATATCATCACCTTCTTCACCAGCCGGACCGAAGAGCACCGGGCGGTAACGGAGGAGTGGTTGAAGAAGCACGGATTCAAATACCACGGCATGGTGATGGGCAAACCACGCGGTGGCAACTACCATTGGATCGACGACCGCGAAGTGCGCGCCACGCGCTACGAAGGGCATTTCACCGATCTGGTCGAGAAGCACGCCACCATCCAGGTTTTTGAGGGATGAGCGAGCTGCGCGTCCCCACCATGGCCGAATTCACGGCCAACGGCGAAACACCCGAGGTGCTGTTCTGGGTGGGCTGCGCGGGTTCGTTCGATGATCGCGCACGGAAGATCACCAAGGCCTTCGTGCGCATCCTCAACGCTGCGAAAGTCAAGTTCGCGGTGCTGGGCACGGAGGAGAGCTGCACGGGCGATCCGGCGCGCCGAGCGGGCAACGAGTTCCTGTTCCAGATGCAGGCGCAGAACAACATCATGGTCATGAACGGCTATGGTGTGAAGCGCATCGTTACAGCGTGCCCGCATTGCTTCAATACGCTCAAGAACGAATACCCTGTGCTGGGTGGCAATTACGAGGTGATGCACCACACGCAGTTCATCAATGCGCTGATGAAGGAAGGGCGCATCAAGGTGGAAGGCGGCAGCTTCAAGGGCAAGCGCATCACCTTCCACGACCCTTGCTATCTGGGCCGCGGCAATGGCGAGTACGAAGCGCCGCGCGAAGTGCTGTTGAAGCTGGATGCCGCACTGGTGGAGCTGAAACGCAGCAAGCAGAACGGTCTGTGCTGCGGCGCAGGTGGCGCGCAGATGTTCAAGGAAGCCGAGCCCGGCAACAAGGAAGTGAACGTGGAACGCAGCGAGGAAGCGCTGGCCGCATCACCCAACGTGATCGCTGCTGGTTGCCCGTTCTGCAACACCATGCTCACCGACGGCGTGAAGCATTTCAACAAAGAAGGCGAGGTCCAGGTGAAGGACGTGGCGGAACTGGTGGCCGAGGCCGCCGATCTTTGATCCAGCCCTCCCTTACTGCCCCAACAACAACTTCACCGCGGCCTCCAATTGCTGGTCGCGGCCCTGGCTCACAACGCCGGGATCCAACACCTGTTTCACGTCGGGTTCGAGCTGCTGGTTCTCCAGGTACTTGCCGCGGTTGTCGACCATGCCCACCATGGGGATGCCGAACCACATACCGTTCTGCAGACCTTCCCACCACACAGCGGTGCCGGTCCCGGCCACAGGCATGCCCACGAGCTTTCCGATACCAAGCTCCTTGTACGTGAACGGGAACATGTGGGCATCGCTGTAGTTGCTCTCGCTCATGACCACGCAACTCGGTTTCTGCCATTTGAACTGCGGTTCGGTGCCCAGGTTCTGTCCACGCGGTTCCATCCGGATGTAGGTCTTGCCCGCAAGGAAAGTCGCGAGGTCATCGTGCAGCCAGCCGCCGCCGTTGAAACGCGTGTCCACCACCAGGCCCTGCTTGCCGCTGTAACGACCGAGCACCTCTTCGAAAACGGTCCGGTAGCTATGGTCATCCATTCCTTCCACGTGCACATAACCCAGCTTTCCGCCGCTGAGGCTGTCCACCAGATGGCGGCAGCGCTCCACCCAACGGTGGTAGAGCAGCTCGCCTTCTTCCCACCCGTGGATCGGTTTCACGCTTTCCTCCCACCGCGTGTTGGTCTTGGGGTCGAACATGGAGAGCAGCGTCGGCTTGCCGGCTTTGCGGTTCAGCAGTTTGCTTGGATCCATATCGGCGGCGATCTCCTGGCCGTCGATCTTCTCGATCACATGACCGGCCTTGATCTTTGAGTCCTTCTTGATCACGGGGCTCTTGTCCATCACCTCGGCGATCTTCAGTCCCGGTCCGGGTTCATAGGCGAAGAGCACACCCAAACTGGCGGTCTCATCGGCGTTCGGCGTTTCGTATCCGAAACCGCTGCCGGTGTGGCTGGCGTTGAGCTCGCCCAGCATCTCGCTGCACAGCTCTGCCATATCGAAGTTGTTGTTGATGTACGGCAGGTAGCGCTGGTACTCGGCCTTGTACTTGTCCCAGTCCACGCCCTGCAGGTC
>JBATMK010000311.1:0-1796 GCA_049289815.1 Flavobacteriales bacterium | reverse complement strand
GCGCAGACGATCGATAGCAGCCATCCGCAGGCGCTGGCGATCACCACGCTGGATGTGATGTACTACACCCCTCCCATCAGCGACCTCACCGGGTTGGATGGCCTCGCGAACCTGTCCACGCTGCGATTGCGCGATGAGACGATCACCACCATCGATGCATTGCCGGCCACGATCACTGAGCTGAGGATCGACGACTGCGCGCAGCTGATAGACATCCAAAATCTGCCCCCTGCCTTGGAGACCTTTATCCTATATGACTGTGAAGCGACCTTGTCCACCACACTGCCGAATTCGTTGAAGCACCTCCATTTCGTGTACTGGAATACAATGCCCACTACGATCGATTGGCCGGACAGCCTATTGACGGTTTCGTTGTCGAGCTGTCCAATGACCATCGTTCAAGGCCTTCCGGAAACGGTTGAGGAATTGGTGATCGGCAACAATGGGTTGATCGGTATCGTCGATACAAATTCGCAGCCTCATTTACCTGATGCGCTTGTGAGCCTGAACATACAGTCCCATCAACTCACTCAACTTCCACCCTTGCCGACGGGATTGACCAACCTCTTCAGTGTCGGCGGCTTTCTTACCAGTTTGCCAGCGTTGCCAGCAGGGCTTCTCGACCTGTACGTCGAGGGTTCGGATATCACCGCACTCCCCACTCTGCCCAACGGTCTTCAGACTCTCTCGGTACCCTACGCTCCGATCACAACGTTGCCCTCCTTGCCTGCTTCGCTATTGGAGTTGGATGTTCACAGCACCTTGTTGACGTCACTTCCGGTCCTGCCCGCCGGGCTTGGCAATTTGAACGTGTATGCTACACCGTTGACCGCTCTTCCGACACTGCCCGCAGCGCTCTGGCGGCTGGAAATGAGCAGCAACCCCGGCATTACATCATTGCCAACGTTGACTTCCACCAGCCTGCAGGTCCTGCTCGCGTCACATTCCGGACTGATGAGTTTGCCGCAACTGCCGGCGACTTTGGGGACATTGGATGTCGATGACAATCCGCTCGCCACACTTCCGGCCCTTCCCGCATCCTTGGAGTACTTGACCGCCAGCAACACAGGCATCACCCAGTTGCCTGCGCTGCCCTTGGGGCTGGTCTCATGTGAAGTCTATTGGTGCGCGGGTCTGACATGTGCACCCTGGTTGCCTCCCGGCCTCACCACGTTCAATGCATACAACACCGGCATTACCTGCATCCCGAACCAACCCGCAGGATTGGACATCGGATCATTGGGCTTCCCATTGGTGATCTGCGACATACTCGCCCCGTGCCCAACGCTCAATCCGGCCATGATGGGCACCAGTTACATCGACCTGGACAACGACGGCACGCGCGATAGCGGCGAGCCACCATTGCCGAACGCAACGGTGGAAGTAACTCCGGACAACTACATCGGTGGTACGGGTGCCGATGGCCGATACGTCTTCGGCATGGACGTGGGCACGTACACGGTCACGGGCATTCCTGCGCTCTACCAGACGATCAGCAGCGCACCTGCCTCGGCAACGTTCACCGCGTGGCAGCAGATCGATTCGCTCAACGATGTCGGCTTCTATCTCATCCCCAACATCCAGGATCTGGTAATGGACCTGACGGACCTTACAGCGGAGGTCCCCGGCTTCGACACCCAGTACCAATTGAGCTATCACAACGTGGGCACCCAGATCCAGGACGGCAGCATCAGTTTCACCTACGATGCCACCATGACTTTCGTAAGCAGCGTCCCTGCGCCCGATGTCATCAACGGCAACACGCTCACGTGGAACTTCACGCAGCTGCAGATCGG
>JBATMK010000310.1:0-13675 GCA_049289815.1 Flavobacteriales bacterium | reverse complement strand
TGGTGGCGTAGATCGGTTGCGCGTCAAGTTCGCGATCACCGCGCCAACAGCACGTAGTCGCCGTCGTGGTAAACCTCCTTCGGGAACCAGCGCGATGCCTCCTTCCAGAGCGGCAGGTCCGAGGTTTCCGTCAGAAAATGGGTCACGGTGAAGGTGTCCAACAGCCGTTGGGTGTCTTCACGTGGAGCCAACATGCCCAGCAGCAGCAGGTCGCGGTCCCTATCCCGATGCGATTGGTCCAGATAGGGGTTGCCCATATTGGGTACGGTGGCAACCACTTTCCTGGCTGAAGGAAGCAGCGGCCAGATGCTCGTTTCCCGGTCGCAGAGGATAACCGCGTCCCACGGCAGTGTTTCATTGACCTTGATACAGGCGGCCCCATCGTTCGTGCGTTCCATGAAGGCCAGATTGCGGTTGCGCACGCTGAACACGTCCCGGCGCGTGGCATAGGAAGGGTAGTCCAACAGGCAGGCGAGCGCGATCAACGTGAAGAAACACAGGACTGACGCACGATGCAATGCCGGATCCCCTGCCGCGAAGGTCGGCCCCAGCCGCTTGCGGAGCCAAAGGAAGCCTTGCCACACGGCCAGGCCGGCGCAGACGATCAACGCGCTCTTCACGTAGAAGAAGAAATGGAAAGCGGGCAGTATCCCCGGAAGCTGCATGCCGTAGTGATCTTCCAGGAAGGCGACGGAATAACTGTATACCGTGAGTACCGTTGCGATGGTGAACCAGGTCAACAGGATGCCCCTGCCCATGGCAAGTCTCCCCGTGGTATCCGCAACCCTTTTCCGGAACACCAACCACAGTCCGGCCAATGCGATACCGTTGATCAGGGAAATATTGTGGTAGAGGAATATGTCCCTTTCACGAATGGTGAGCGCGTAGTAGGTGTAGCGGAAGTAGGTCCGGTTCACCACGTGCATGCCGTATTCGCCCACGACGTACCACGTTAGCGGAAGGCTGCACAGAATGAACGCGGCACCGGCGGCCAGTGAGGCCCTGAAGCGGGGCCAACCATACGTGCCATCCTTGCGATGGATCGCGAGAACAACCTCGCGCAAGGTGAACAGGAAGATGATGAGCACAGAGAGCAGCGCGGGCCCCGCATGGGCGAGGAAGGTGACACCCGCTCCGGTACCAGCCACGATCGAGGGCCAAAGGCGTGTGGACCGGAATGCGCGGTCGATCAGGATCACTTCGATGTAGAAGAACCACTGGCAGAAGGAAACCGGGATCAGCCGGGGGGAGTAAGTAGGAGAGGCCCAGCCCGGCTCCTGGCCGATCATGAAGAACAGGAACACCGATGCGCATACCACCGCGCGCACCGGACCGAAGAAGTACCACGCCATGATGAAGAACGCGATAGGCGCGAGCAGGTTCGTGTAGGCACCCATTTGCACGATCACCTGATCAACAGGATGGCCTGTGAGCCACACCGCGATCGCCTCCATCCAAGCCACCATCGGCGTGAACCATAGTGACCCGCCCAGATAGATCGGGTCTTCGCCGTAATGCCCCTCCACAATGGCGCGCGCGAACGAGGCATCGCGGTGGAAGTCGACCGAAGCACCCCAGGTGAGCCCATGCACGGCTTTCAGCCCAGGGATAAAGGCCAATAGGAGCATGAACAGGAACATCAGCACGGACAACAGCGCAATACGCTGCTTCTCGAGTTGCTGGCCGTTGAGCGGGGTGTTCATACCGGTCATGGATGGCCGACTGCTTCGTCCTTCACCAGATCAACTTCCTCATCGTGCTCGGGGTGGTCGATCTCGAAAGGCAATGGGCTCACTCGCATACAGAGGCGCGGGCCGCCAAGCGTGCTGCGCAGCCTGATCTGGCGATCCCACCGTGGGTCATCGATGCGCGCCATGCGTTCCGTGTCGTCCCAGGTCCACTTGCCCGAGAATACCTCCTTGCCATCGGCTGCGAACAATCCCATGGTGCCATCACGGCGCAGGGTGACAGTTGTCGGCAGATGATCCACATGGAGGAAGGCCACCGAAGCACGGTGGTAGGTACCCGCCAGTTCTTGTGCGGACATGGGATACCACGCCATTCGAAGACCGAGGAACAGCAGGGCGGCGAGGATCACCACCACGCCTGCTAGGGTCGGTAGAAAGGTTCTATCCCTCAAAGCCTTGAACATTTTTCCCTGGTCCGCCAAACAAGATGAAAGGAAGCCGCTCTAACGGTACAATGGGACAAACGTTCCAACGGATCCCGGTTCACAAAGATCACTGAGCACTTGCGGTCCGATAGGGGGTCCACCTATTTTGCGCGGCCGAAAGAGGACCATGCGCGCCTTCGTCACTCGCTATCCTGTTCTGGTTTTCGTTCTGCTCGCGCTTGGTGTGCAGTTCGCCATGGTCGGGTTCGTTCATGCCTTGGTGCCACGTGGCGTTGCGGTGGAAGATGTTCCCGAGGCCCACAAGGTGTTCAGGTTGCGTGTTTTCGTTCCCATCCTGCTTGTTACGCTCATTACCCTCTATCTGGAGGGATTCAAGGGCCTGAAGAAGCTCTATGGAGCATTCCTGCATTGGCGCGTTTCAGCCAAGTGGTATGCGTTCGCCTTGAGCTGGAAATTCTTCATGGGCTACCTGGCCATCATCTCCGTCTATCTCATTTACGGTGGCGAGTTGGAATGGGTCATCCACGGTAGCCTCTGGAGTTTGTTCATCCATATGCCGTTCATAGTGGGTATCGCCATCGTGGAGGAGACCTCGTGGATACGCTTCTCCCTGACGCGCATGCAGATGAAGTACAGCGCTTTCTGGTCGTGCATGATCGTGGGTAATTGCTGGGCGACATGGTACCTGCCCATGAACCTCATCGATATCGGCACCCCGCAAGGCGTGCCCGATATCGTTTTCCACTCGGGTGTTGTTTCGCTCACCGTGCTTCTCGCCTGGGTTTACAACACCACACGCAGCGGAACCGTGCTGTTGATCATGCAGATCCTCAGCAACATGGCGTTCTTCCTGATGCCCGTGCTCCCGAACGACGTGGTTCCGGTGCACCGCATCATCGCCTACGCCTGGATCTTCGTCTTCGTGGCCATCGCCCTCATTTTGATCTTCGGCACCGAGAACATCAGTCGCCGCAAGCGCGTTCGTTGGGATGATCAAGCGGAGGCCTTTCCGAGCGGTTCCCCGGATGAGGCCCGGCCCATGAATGAGTTGGCCAGTCCGGCCTGATCCATCACCGATATTGCTGTTTTGGGAGACGCCACCTTGATCGGGGGGCTTGTTCCGATATTGCAAGCGATCGCTCATGCGCATGAAGAACCTCCTCATTCCATTCGTGAACGCGCTTGTTGTTGCTGGCTGTGCGAACGCGCCGGATGGCGCCTCTGCGGAAGTCGGAGGGTCGACGGTGGATAGCACATACCTGAAACTGGCGGAGGAGGTGAAACAGGAGACTCTGCGGAGTTGGAACGCCTACAAGCAATACGCATGGGGCCACGATGCGCTGAAACCATTGAGCCGTGCCCACGAGGATTGGTACGAGCACCCGCTGTACATCTCGCCCATTGATGCGTACAGCACACTCAAGCTGATGGGGTTCGCGAATGAGGCGAAGGAGATCGAGGACTACGTGGTCGATTCATTGAGTTGGGACAAGGATGTTGATGCGAAAGTGTTCGAGGTGGACATCCGCATCCTGGGCGGCCTACTGAGCATGTATGAACTGAGCGGGAACCCCAAGGTGTTGGCGAAGACCGTTGATTTCGCCGATCGCATGATGCCGGCATTCAACACTGGCACGGGTATTCCTACCTACACTGTGAACCTGCGCACGGGCAGGACCAGTGGCGATACCGTGAACGTGGCCGAAGCCGGAACGAACATCCTGGAGCTCGGCATCCTCAGCTACTACACCAAGGACCCGAAGTACTACGCTGCGGGCAAGCGCGCCACGATGGCCATACACCAGCGCCGCTCGAAGTTGGGCCTGCCCGGCACCGACATCAACGTGCAGACCGGGGAATGGACGAACCGCACCGCACACATCTGTGCGGGTGTGGACAGCTACTACGAGTACCTGTACAAGGCCTACACGCTGTTCGGCGATACCGCCATCGGGCGTGTATGGAACGAGGCGATCACGGCCATCAACACCTACCTCCCGGAGGAGAAAGACAGCCTGCTTTGGTATGGCCGGGTTGACATGGACAGCGGCAAGCACACCAGCGATGTGATCACGCTGTACGATGCCTTCTTCCCAGCACTGCTCGTCCTCAGCGGCGATACCGTGCGTGCCGAGCGCGTGCAGCACACGTGGGATGTCGTCTGGCGCGAGCATGGCTTGGAACCCACGGCGTATGACTATGGCAAGCGCGAAGTGACTTACGGCGATTATGACCTGAACCCGGAGATCATTGAATCGTCGTACTACCTCTACCACTTCACATCCAAGCCGATGTACCGCGACATGGCAGTGCAATACTGGGCCGACATCAAGAAGCATTGCCGCACGGAAGTCGCTTTCACTTCCGTGGAGGATGTGCGCACCATGAAGCAGAAGGATTACATGCCCACCTTCTTCTTCGCAGAAACGCTCAAGTACCTGTATCTGGCTTTCTGTGAAGGGAATGGCGCGTTCGATCTGGATGAGCATGTCTTCAATACCGAAGCCCACCCGTTCCGGCGGAGCACGTTCGAGCGGCATGAAACCGCGCAACGGCTCGGCTTCTGACCTTCACCTATGGCAACGCGAAAGAAGGCCGGCCCGGAAGAGCAGTTGGATGGCTTCCTTGCGAAGTATGATCCGGCCATCGAGGCCCAGGCCAGGGCGGCACGCAGGAAGATGCAGGCCCGCTTTCCGAACGCCATCGAGATGGTGTACGACAATTACAACGCGTTGGTGATCGGCTATTGTCCCACGGAGAAACCTTCCGAAGCCATCCTGTCCTTGGCCATGTTGCCCGATCATATTAGCCTCTGCTTCTTGCAGAACGCCGGTAAGCTGCCTGACCCTGAACGGTTGCTTGTCGGTTCGGGCAGGACTGCGAGGCACATCAAGCTGAAAGGACCCGAGGACCTTGACCTACCCGCCGTGAAGGCCTTGATGAAGGAGGCTCAGCGGTTCGCGGCGAAGCCCTTCGACAGGTCGGTTGAAAGCGTGCTCGTGATCCGCTCGATCAGCGCGAAACAAAGGCCACGACGTCCAAAGTGAGCAACTATGCCGCGGCCGGTTCCAAGGGCACACCAAGGAACTTCGCGTAGGCCTTCATGGTTCTGCCCATCGCAGCATGCGTCGTTTTCGGCAACGGTGCGAACGGCGAGGCCGTGATGCTGACCGTTTTGCCTTTCAAGGTGCGGTCCCATGTCCCCAACATTCTTCCGTTCACCACGATCAAATGCCTGAACACGGGATTGTCGCGGCTACCAGAGAGTTGCGCTTGCGACGGATCGTAGAAGGCGCTACGGTCCTTGTATCCGATCCCGTACTCGTCGTAGTTGGGTAGGAGATGTACGGTGTTGGCCGGGATCCGCAGGGGTTCGCTATCGCGTGGATACCAATTGTCCTTGTCGTTGATCGTCACCCGAGTGAATTCCTTCGCGACCATGGCGATCCCCTTTTTTGCTTCGGCCATGGTGAGGCCACTCCAGAGCGTGAAGTCCGCCAGGCAAGCCGGCCCGCGGCTGTTGAAGTAACGACGGGTGAGTTCGGCGAGCGCTTCCTCGCGGCTCATCGTTCTGGTTTTCGGGGCCCGCTCGTCCAACAACGCGTAGGTGAACTGTTTGCCTGCGCGCGGCCCGCTGCAGACGATCCCTTCCAGCTCCGCGTACATCATGAAGTGCGCGGATCGGAACTCGGAAGTATCGATTCGAGCGCGTTCCAACGGGGCCATCAGGGCGTCGCGTTCCAAATGCTTTCCTCCAGCCAGCGTCTTGGCGATGATATCCGCGGCCCGGTTCAGGAGCTTGATGTCCAGTCCACGGCTGCGGTTCATGAAGGCGTTGGCTTGGTGAACGCGGTCCTTCGTCAGATCCAGCACCCAGCGGATATCCTCCGCCAATACGAAATGCCACGTGGGGCGGCACAAGTGCGTGCGCAGGATCTTCCCTTGGTTGAACAATTCCTCGACTTCTGGATCGATGGCGCTACAGCGCTGCGCGACAGCCCATTTCGCTCCGTAGTAGTCCTGTGCCTGCATCGCTGCGAAATGCCGGACCACTTCCGCAGGGGTCCGCAAGGGCTCACCCACCAGGCGCTGGTTCACGAGACGACGGGCGATGATCTCCGGTGCTTTCACCATGCCAAGATGCGAAGCGATGCCCGTGGTGTTATCTTTTGGTGCTCTTTGGAACGTGTGCTGGAGAAGGTGGGGTCGCGCAACGATCACCCAAACACTTCTTGATATGGAAAGCACGACCGTATTACATGGCGACACCGCTCGCCAGAAGAACCACAACATGCTCCTTTGGGGCATGCAGGGTTTCTTGTTCCTCGCGTTCGGTGCAGTGGGTATCATGCAGCTCACCATGCCGATCGACCGGCTTACCGCAATGCTCAGTTGGCCAGGTGCCGTACCGGAATTCCTGGTGCGTGCGGTCGGTGGCGCGGAAGTGGCCGGGGCCATGGGTGTCCTCCTTCCCGCTCTCACGCGCATGCAAGCGTGGATCACCTCATATGCCGCCATGGGCCTGGCCACGGTGATGATCTGCGCCTTGGGCTACCATCTCATGCTCTTCCAAGGAAGGATGCTCATACCGACCATCGTCCTGGGAGTGATCGCCGGTTACGTGGCTTGGGGCCGCGACAAAGTGGTACCGTTCCCACCGAAAGGTTGATCGCGGGTCAACGTTCGACCCGGAGCATGGCTTCCCTTGTGTTGGCGGCCAGAAGATCCATCCTGAACCAAGGTTCCGCTTCAAGGACCGCACGTACCCGCGGGTCAAGGTCCGTGAGGAAGACCTGGCGCTTTCCGCGCTCCAATTGGTGAACGATATCCTTCAGCCGGTGCAGGCCTGTGGCATCGATGAGCGGGACATTCTTCATGCGCAACACCACCACGCGATGGCGGTCGTTGATCTCTGAAAGCACGTCCTGGAACTTCTGTGCCGCACCGAAGAACAGCGGACCGGTGATGTCGAACACGAGCACACCCTTGGGCAGGTCGGCAACCTCGTCCGCAATGAGGGTATCACTGCCTTCGTTCATCACGGGTTTAAGGTCCGTGATATCGCTCATGCGTTTCATGAAGAGGAAGGCCGCAAGTACCATCCCCACTTCGATCGCAAGGACCAGGTCGAAGAACACGGTGATCAAGAAGGTGACCAGCAGCACGGCCACATCGTGCCGGTCGCCCTTGAGGATGTTGACGAAGCTGCGCCACTCGCTCATGTTGTAGGCCACCACGATGAGGATACCGGCGAGGCAGGCCAACGGGATCTTCCCCGCCAGCGGCGCGGCCACCAGCATGATCGCCAGCAGCGTTAGCGCGTGCACGATGCCCGCGACAGGCGTGCGGCCGCCGTTCTTGACGTTCGTGGCGGTGCGTGCAATGGCACCCGTTGCCGGGATACCACCGAACAGGGCGGAAAGGATGTTGGCACCACCTTGGGCGACCAGTTCCATGTTGCTGCGATGTCTGCCGCCGATCATGCCATCGGCCACCACGGCGGAGAGCAACGATTCAATGGAGCCCAACAGGGCAATGGCGATCGCTGGTTGTACCAGTTCGCGCAGCGTGGCGTAGCTGATGCCGCTGATGCCCGGCATCGGCAACGTGCTCGGGATGGCACCGAAGCGGCTTTCGATCGTTTCCACCGGCCAGTTGAAGAACCAGGTGGCCGCGGTGCACACCACGATGGATGCGAGCGGGCCGGGCACACGTGCAGTGACCTTCGGCAGGAACACGATGAGGGCGATCGAGACCAGTCCCAACCCCAGCGCGTACGGACTGGCGCTGGAAATGTGCGCGGCATAGGCCGACCATTTCGCGATCATCTCCGTGGGGACCACCTCGAGTGACAGGCCTGCGAAGTCCTTGATCTGCGTGGAGAAGATGACCACCGCGATGCCGGAGGTGAAGCCCACTACGAGCGTATGGGGGAAGTACTTCAGCAATCCCCCTGCCCGCAGGAAGCCCAGGAGCATGATGAGGATACCCGCCATGAACGTGGCGATCGTGAGACCTGCAACACCATGCTCGTGTACGATCCCGGCGACGATGACGATGAATGCACCCGTTGGTCCACCGATCTGCACACGACTGCCACCGAACACGGAGATGGCCAAGCCCGCTATCACCGCCGTCACCAGTCCTTTCTCCGGCGAAACACCTGACGCTATGGCGAAGGCGATGGCCAACGGCAAGGCCACGATGCCAACGATAACACCTGACAACACATCCTTCCGCAGTTGATCACGGCCGATGCCGGCCTTCCAGAGCGTGAACAGCTTGGGGACGAATTCACCTTTCACGATGGCGAAGCAACGAAAGCCCTGAAATCGAAGGCCGCTTCCGGGAAGTTCAGCTCTTGCCGATCGCGTGTACAGCTTCCACGAGCCGGTCCAGTTCCTGCGTGGTTGTATACACGTTGGGCGTCACGCGCACGTGGTTGAAGGCCGCTTCGATGCCGGGCTTGGCTTCGCGCTCGATCGCCACGGTGTGGATCTTCCACTTGCTGAATAGCTGCTCGCTGATCTCGGTCGCCTTGCGGCCTTCAATGCCGAAGACCCCGATCGCGCAGCTATATGATAGGTTGGTGGAAGTCTTGAAGAAGATGCCCGGCACGTCCTTTACGCGCTCCATCCAATAGTTCTTCAGGAAGTGGATGCGCTGTTGTTTACGCGCTGAACCGATGAGGTTGTGCAGGTCGAGCGAATAACCGGTGGCCATTTCGATCGGGAAGCTCCGGGTGCCGAGGGTTTCGAATTTCCGGATGTCATCGCCTTGTGGCTTGTCGTTGCTCAACAGCGGCCATAGCTTGGCGATCTTCTCCTTCTTCACCCACATGAGCCCGTTGCCGAAAGGCGCGCAGAGGAATTTGTGCAGGCTGGTTCCCCAGTAGTCGCATCCAAGCTGCGGGATCTGATAGTCGAGCAGGGCGAATGAATGAGCGGCATCGCACAAGACTTCGATCCCGCGCTTGTGTGCTTCGTCGGCGATCTTCCGTACGGGCAGGATCTGGCCGTTCCAGTTCACGATGTGCGTGATGTGCACGAGCTTGGTCTTCGCCGTGAACTTGCTGGTGAAGGCTTCCACCATGGCCCCATCATCTTCGCTGGGCAATTGAGGATCGGCGTAGACCAGTTCCACACCATCGCGCAGTGCACGCTGTCTCCATGCGTTGTACATGTTGGGGTAGTCG
Organism: Flavobacteriales bacterium; assembly: GCA_049289815.1. GTDB lineage: Bacteria > Bacteroidota > Bacteroidia > Flavobacteriales_F > PHOS-HE28 > PHOS-HE28. Next base: position 4,346 of record JBATMK010000310.1, on the reverse strand, counting down.
TACGTGCTCATCACCACTTCGTCACCGGCTACCAGTGGCAAACCGAAAATGACCGTGTTCAACGCCTCCGTTGCATTGCGGCAAATGGCCACTTCCTCGTGAGGTACCCCGGCCAGGGCAGCGAGGTTCATGCGCAAGGGTTCGCGGTCGGCATCCAGAATGCGCCACATGTAGTAGCTCGGCGCTTCGTTGCACATGCGGTTGTAATGATCGAGCGCTTCCATGGCCGCGCGCGGCGAAGGGCTGACCCCGCCGTTGTTCAGGTTGATCAGTGTGGGGCTGCACGCATAGGCCGCGCGGATCTGGCGCCAGAAATCCTCTTCATCGGTCGCTGGATCCACTGTAGGCCGCAACGGGGCGATGTTCGGGAATGCGGCGCGTGCGCTACCGTGAAGGGCGAGGCCGCCCAGCAGCGCAGCGGACTGTTGTATGAAGGAGCGGCGGTCGGTCATGGGGCGGGCCTTGGGGTCGCACCGAAGCTAACCGCCTTGGTTACTGTTCTTCAGCAACAGCCTTACTGTCCCGGCTCTTGTGGGTCCCGCGTTCACCGCAAGGATCAGAACATGCTCACGCGGTAGGTGCGGTCCTTGGCCTTGAAGATGTATCCATTGCCGTTGGACTTCTCCTCCAGCTTCTTCTCGTCCGCGAACAGCGTTCGGAAGTAGGCCTGCACATCCGCGCCGGTCATGGTCACCTTGCCGCCCTTGTTCAGCGCCTCGGCGATGTATGCATCGATGAGCTGCGGGTAGGCTTGGGAGAACATGGCCTCGTTCGCGAACACATCGCAGCCCACAACCTTGTTGCCGCTCACCGCGATCACGCCTACTATGCCGGGGTTGTTGACCGGAAGATCCTTGAGCCGTTCGCGGTAGGCGGCACGCTGGGTTTGATACTCCTTGTCATCCAGCATGTCGGCGTAGCTGCCGGTTGGAACGGCTGCTTCGTTCTTGCTGACGTTGTAAGCCACCTTGTCCCATACCTCGGTCTGTTCTTTTTCCACTGCCGCGACCTTGCGCACGTCCTGCGCGACAACACCAACGGTGCCGGTGAAGCTCTTGCCGTCGCCGTTGCCGCTCCAGCGCCCATGCTCAACGCAGAAGGCGGCTATGTCGATCGTGGCGCCCGGTGCCACCAGCACGTCGTTCGCCAGCATGCGATCCTGCTTGCCCCCCACGATCACCTCGCCTTGCATCAGGTAAATGGTGTCTTTGGATGTATTGATCGCTTGCAAGGTGTTCACCGTGGCCCCGTCAGCGTGCTCGTTGATCTTCAGGCGGCCGTCCTGCAAGGCCTTGTTCATCGGTACCGCATTGCCGATGTCCTTGTTGGCGGCGCGGAACATTTCGTTGGCGATGATCGGGTACAGTTGCAGCTTTTCGCAAGAGAACCGCTGCTCGGTGCCCGCATCGAGACTTGGCGCGAGGTGGGCCGAATCGTATTGGGCGATGGCATTGGTGCAGGCAAGGATGAACAGCGGAACTATAGCGGCCATGGAGCGATGTGCGTGGGTCATGGGAGATCGGTTTTGGTGCCGTACCGTACACGGCAACGCGTCAACGGTTCATCCGCACCGAACGTGTGCCAGAGGACCGGAAAACGAGGAACGGACGAGGTCGTTTTGGTGGGCCGCAGCGGACCGATCAGTGCTCCGTCGGCTGCTTCTGTTCCACGGCAGCCTTACCACTTCGTTCCACGCTGGTGATGAAATACTTGGTTTCACCGCGCCAGGGAAGGCGTGCATAGCGTTCCACGTAATGCAGGTTCACGCGCTCGCCGCTCAACGACGCTTCCTCCAGCACGCGGTACAGCGAATCCTCACCGGTGCCCACGCTGAAGTTGAAGACCTCGTTCAGCGCGTTGCCGTTGGGCGTTACCGCACCGAAGGTCTGCAGGTTCAACTGGCCTTCCCAAGTCTTGAAGACCACGCCGCGCTTGCTCAACTTGATGACCATGCCTGCTCGCGAACCTTCGCTGTAGGCAGCATAGTAGAGGAAGAGTACCCAGCCGATGAAAAGTGCCAGCACGATCAAGGCGATGCGCAGCGTTGTGCGCCGCACCCGCTGACCGAAAGTGCGCGGAGCCTCAGCCCCGCTGTTGTTCTCGCTATTGCTCATGTTGTTGTGGTCGAACGAGGTTATTTCCCTGCCTTGAATTTGCCGATGGCCTGCACGGTATGCTCCGAAAGAACCAGGCGTCCGCTCATGGCTGCGCGTTCGGCCAGCAGCTTGTCCCAATGCTCGGTGCCCGCCCAAAGGATGACCTTCAGTTCCCGCATCGCATCGGGGCTGTAGCCTGCTAGTTCCCTGGCATGCGCGTTCACCGCGGCATCGAGTTCCTCCACGCTGCCGGATACGCTGCCATAAAGGCCTTTCTCGCGGCACCATTGCGCATCGCGCCAAACCGCGGGTGTGAAGGTCATCAGCCCGAAAGCGCTGGTCCCGATCTTCCGTTCCACCGCAGGCCCGACCACGAACGGACCGATACCGATGGCCAGTTCGCTCAGGCGCGCCGCGCTGCTTTCGTGTGCGTAGCTGGCATCGCAGGCAGCGGCCAGGCCCACACCACCACCGACGGCCTTGCTGTGGATCCGCCCGATGACGAAGCATGGTGAAGTGCGGATGGCATTGATCACTATGGCGAAGCCGCTGAAAAAGGTCGTTCCCTTCTCCACGCTATCGATCGCCAGCAGCTCATCGAAACTGGCGCCGGCGCAAAAGGCTTTATCACCCTCACTGCGCAGCACGATCACCCGAACGGAGGCATCCCTGCCCGCTTCGGTGATCGCCTGCGCCATTCCGCGCAACACATGCCCCGGCAAACTGTTGCTCTTGGGGTGATGGAAGGTGACCGTCGCGATCCCGCGCTCGCTGTTGGTCCTCACGTAGCCGTCTTGCATGGGTAAGCGTTGCTCGGGGTTCGTTGTTCGTTCTTCGGCCTCGACCACAAACATCGCTAAGGCCGCCTGAACGGCCATCCCCGGACCGCTGAAGGATCCTCCCGGAACCGGAAGAGGCCATTTCACGTAGGAACGGGCGCCATATCCCAGCATCCAGCGTGTCCCACTTCCTGAAAAAGCCCGAGCTCAGCCCCACCCACAAGGTGCTCGTGGCCATGTACGGCACCTTGTTCTTGCTGTGCGGCGGGCTCATCGGCTGGCAGCACTACGAAAAAAGGCAGGGGTTGTACCGTGAAACAGCGGCACACCTCAGCGGCATCACTGCGTTGCTGGCTGCCCAGACCGATGGCGACAACATCGCACTGCTCGCGGACAAGTACCGCACCCCGGGCTTGATCATCAAGAACACACAGGATGCGTGGTACTACGTGGCGCAGCGCGCGCTGAGCCGGGTCGCTGCGGTGAACCAGCTCACCATGCCCATCCGCATCCTGGCGTTCGACAGTGTTTCGGGCCAGGTGCAGACCATCATCACCAGCGCCGATGTGCCGGAGTTCCGTGCCCCGTTCGAAGATCCAACGGGTTTGGTGCAGGCCATGCTGGTACCCAGCGGCAGCAACAACGGAACGGGCGAAAGCGACCATTTGTCTTCCGCTGCGCCGCTGATCGATCGCCACGGTGAATTGACCGGGATCGTGCTGGCACAGCGACCGAAAGCCGAGATCGAGGCCGAAGCCCGTGTGGGCTTGTGGCGCAACATCACCATCATGCTGGCGGTGTTCATTGCCGCCGCCATCGTGCTGTTCCGCAGCGCGGTGAAGTGGATCAGGCAGGCCGAGGCCGAGAACGCGGAGCTGGCGCGCAAGCACGAAGGGATCACCGACAGTATCGCGTATGCCGGGAAGATCCAGAGCGCATTGATCCCCAGTGCCGATGTGTTCGGTGAACTGTTCGAACACTTCTTCGTACTGAACCGGCCCAAGGACACGGTGAGCGGCGATTTCCATTGGTTCCACCGCTCCGGCCCCGATGTGTGCTGGGTGGCAGCCGCTGATTGCACGGGCCACGGCTTGCCCGGCGCCATGATGGCCGCCATCGGTTGCAGCATCCTGAACGATATCGTGCAGCAACAACCCGATGGCGACCCGGCCGGTTTGCTGGCCATGCTCAGCGATCGGCTTACACGCACCATGCACCAGAGCGGTCAACGCAAGGGCGCTGGCGATGGAATGGACATAGCACTATGCCGTGTTGACCGGAGCCAGCGTGAAGTGCTTTTCGCGGGCGCGTACCGGCCCATGTATTGGGTGCACAGCGGCGAACTCAACATCATCAACGGTGATCGCAAACCCATCGGTGGCAACCATCACGATGCCGAACGCAAGTTCAGCACGCACCGCATCGTGTACACGCCCGGCGACAGGCTCTACCTCTTCAGCGATGGCTATGC
>JBATMK010000309.1:0-7719 GCA_049289815.1 Flavobacteriales bacterium | reverse complement strand
ACCGGTGCGCTCACGGGCTTCACCTACATCTTCCAGCAGCGCGAGTTCATCTACGAGATCTTCGAGGAGATCTGCGGCGCACGCCTCACCACCAACATGGGCCGCGTGGGCGGCTTCGAGCGCAACTTCAACGATGTGGCTTGGACCAAGATCCGCCACTTCATCGACACCTTCCCGAAGAAGCTGCAGGAGTTCGAGAACCTGTTGGTGCGCAACCGAATCTTCATGGACCGCACGATCAACTGCGGACCGTTCTCCGGCGAACGCGCCTTGGCATATGGGTTCACCGGTCCCAACCTGCGGGCCTGCGGCGTGGATTACGATGTGCGCGTTGCAGATCCTTACTGCTCCTACAACGACCTGGATTTCATCATCCCGGTCGGCCAGAGCGGCGACACCTACGATCGTTTCATGGTGCGCAGCCAGGAGATGAAAGAGAGCCTGAGCATGATCCGGCAATGCGTGGAGAAGCTGGACAAGATGCCCGACAAGAAGACCTTCACGGCCGATGTGCCTGAATGGGTGCTGCCGCCGAAAGAGGCCGTTTACAACGAAATGGAAGCGCTCATCTACCACTTCAAGCTGGTGATGGGCGAGACGGAGATACCGCGCGGCGAAGTCTACCACTGCGTGGAAGGCGCCAATGGCGAACTCGGTTTCTACCTGGTGAGCGACGGTGGACGCACGCCGTTCCGACTGCACTTCCGACGGCCGTGCTTCATCTATTACCAAGCGTATCCGGAGATGATCAAAGGCAGCATGCTGAGCGACGCGATCCTCACCATGAGCAGCATGAACGTGATCGCTGGTGAACTCGACGCGTGATGGGAGCCACGATCAAAGCCGTAACCGTCAAGGAAGGCACACCGCCTTTCAGCTTCAGTGAAGCGGGGCTGGCGCAGTGCCGTGCCATCATGGCGCGTTACCCGGAAGGGAAGAGCAAGAGCGCGTTGCTGCCGATCCTGCACATCGCGCAAACGGAGAACAATGGCTGGTTGAGCGTGAATGCCATGGACGCCGTAGCCCAGGTGCTCGGTATCCAGCACATCGAAGTGTACGAGGTGGCATCGTTCTATTCAATGTTCAACCTGCATCCTGTCGGCACATACCACCTGGAAGTGTGCCGCACGACCCCCTGCATGTTGCGCGGGGCGGATGAGTTGATCGACCATTTGGAGAAGCGCCTCAACATCCATGTCGGTGAGACGACGAGGGACGGCTTGTTCACGCTGAAAGCCGTGGAATGTCTCGGCGCTTGTGGTTACGCACCCATGCTGCAATGCGGTGCCAAGTTCCACGAGCACTTAACGCCCGAAAAGGCCGATGCCTTGATCGAGCAGATGCGCGCCGAGAACAAACGCCAGCACTATACCGACCGATGAAAGGCGAGCACCCGCATAGCCGGACGCTCGGCCACACGCCACAGGCCTCAGGCTGCAGGCTGTTCAGCTCGAGGCCTGTGGCCTGTGGCCTGTGGCCCTCAACAAACTTCAATCACTGATGGGTCGCAAGCTGCTCCTCGAACATGTGAACAAGCCCGGCATCCGTGGGCTGGAGGGCTACCGCGCCAATGGCGGTTACCGCAGCGTGGAGAAGGCGTTGAAGACCATGACGCCGGAAACGGTGTTGGAGGAAGTGAAGAAGAGCGGCCTTCGCGGTCGTGGTGGTGCGGGCTTCCCCACGGGGCTCAAGTGGAGCTTCATGGCCAAGCCGCCCGGCGTGCCGCGCTACTTGGTGGTGAACGCCGATGAGAGTGAACCGGGCACCTTCAAGGACCGCTACTTGATGGAGCTGATCCCGCACATGCTGGTCGAGGGCATGATCACCAGCAGCTTCGCGATGGGCGCCAATGTGAGCTACATCTACATCCGGGGCGAGTACTTCTACATCAGCCACATCCTGGAAACGGCGATCGCTGAAGCGCGTGCGGCAGGCTGGCTCGGCAAGAACATCCTCGGCAGCGGCTTCGATCACGAGATATATGTGCACGTCGGTGCTGGTGCCTACATCTGTGGAGAGGAGACAGCGCTCTTGGAAAGTCTCGAAGGCAAGCGCGGCAACCCGCGCATCAAGCCGCCCTTCCCTGCGGTGAAAGGACTTTACGACTGCCCCACGGTGGTGAACAATGTGGAGACCATCGCAGCGGTGGTGCCGATCATCAACGAAGGAGGAGAGGAGTACGCCAAGATCGGGATCGGCAAGAGCACCGGTACCAAGCTCATCAGCGCTGGCGGCAACATCAAGCGTCCGGGGGTGTACGAGATCGACCTGAATCTCTCTTGCGAAGAATTCCTGAACAGCGATGAGTATTGTGGCGGTGTTGAAGGCCGTGCGCTGAAGGCCGTGGTGCCCGGTGGCAGCAGCGTGCCCATCATCCCTGGCGAATTGTTCCTGAAGACGGCCAAAGGCGAACCACGCTTGATGAGCTACGAGAGCCTGAGTGACGGAGGCTTCATCAGTGGCAGCATGCTCGGCAGCGGCGGCTTCTACGCGTACAACGACGCCGCCTGCATCGTGCGGAGCACGTGGAACCACACCCGCTTCTACCACCACGAGAGCTGCGGCCAATGCAGTCCGTGTCGTGAAGGCACCGGATGGATGGAGAAGGTGCTGTACCGCATCGAGCACGGCGGTGGGCACATGGAGGATATCGACCTGTTGTGGGACATCCAGCGGAAGATCGAAGGCAACACCATCTGCCCATTGGGCGATGCCGCCGCATGGCCTGTGGCCTCAGCCATACGCCACTTCCGCGACGAGTTCGAGTTCCACGTGAAGTACCCCACCAAGATCAAGGACCCCAACCACTTCGCCAAGGAGCCGTTCCGGAAGGAGAGGGCGTACGCGTAGGTGCAGCCTCAATTGCGGTAGGCCACTTTTCGTTCCGAAGGATCACCGAGGTGCCGGATCATCTCGAGCGCATGCGGCCTACCTTGTAGCCCAACCATGCGTACTCGCGAATGAACCTACATACTGATCCTATCCACTGGAAAGGCAGAGCGTTTTTGGTCGCGTTCCTTTTGTCGTGGTTCGCTGCCTCCTCGGTGCGGGCACAACAAGTATTGGTCGGGCAGGTGTACAATGGCGAACATGACCTTGTCTTTGGCTATGATCCTGCGACAAATACGGTTGATACGCTGTCATTACTCTTGGCCAATCAATACCCCTCATACAATGAGGCGCGGCATCCGGGGGCACCGGTGCTTGCGGCGAATGGGACCATATATGGAGCCTCGCCCTTTGGTGGCAGGTACTGGCGGGGGACCGTTTATTGGGTGGATACCGTAGGCCACAAGCGTCGAACGCTGTGCGACTTTGCTGACAGTCTGCTTGGGAAGCGCCCTCATGTGCAGCTGTTCCCTACCCAGCCGAACGTGTTCATCGGCTTCACGGGTGAGGGTGGTTTGAACGGCATGGGAACGGTCTTTTCGTTCGACGCTTCGACCACGGCTTTCACCAAGCTCCTGGATCTTGGACCTGTTCGGCAGATGTCATCAACGTCGCACTTGTTGCAGCATTCGAACGGCAAGGTCTATATCGCCAGTGAGTACGAAGTTTCCCAGTGGGTGTATTCGTACGATCCCAGTACGAACATCATGGCACCCGTCCTCGAAATGCCCTTGAACACTGGGTTCCATGACCTTCTCGAACTTCCGGATGGACGGCTGGCCTTCTGCACGACGACCGGAATGGAAACTTATGCAGGGTCGTTCCAACCGGATGGCACCGGACTGAGCATCCCGCTCTCATTTCCGAACGGGGGGCACCAGCCGGACATGCTCGTCCATATGCCTGCAACGAACAAGCTCTACGCCCCATCGTCAAGTGGCGGACTTGGAGCCGGAGGATTGATAACGCTCGATCTCGACAACGCGACCTGGAATGCGGTGCACAACAATGTGATGCCCGCCTATCCTTGGATGAGCTCGCTGGTTCCGCTCAGTGACAGTGTTTTCGTCGGCTTCGTCGACCACAACCAAGCCAATGATCGCGAGGTTTTCAAGTACAATGTGAGTACGGCGCAGTACACGGTACTCCGTGCCGACACCTCACCGGGTTTTTTTGAGAGCGATCTGTGGTTGATGGGGGATGAATACTGGTTCATCAATGCAAGGCGCAACTCCTATCCTGATACTTGGAGGGAGGATGTGATGGTCATCCGCGCAGGCGGAGCGGGTTTGGATACGCTGGCGACCACAACGAACTGTGGTTCACCGGTGAGCTTTCGGGAAGAACCCATGTTCAGAATGAGCGATGGGAGGGGATTGTTCGTTTGTACCATTTGTGACACGGCTACCATCGTCTACACCATTGACCCACTTGCTCACGCGTTGGACACGGTCGCCATTCTTGGCTCCCCTGCCATAATGGGCAATGGCTTGTTCAAAGGTGATTCGCTCTGGATCGGGTGCCTCGGAACACCGACGGGGTACTGGGATTATTCCGTGGTATCCTACCACCTGTACGACCATGTGTTCGATACCCTTGCCTTCCTTCCGGGAAACCAGGTCGACGGTTTGTGGGGTATGATCCTCCATGGCGATACGTTGATCATGTTGAGCACAGGTTCCGCATCCATCACGCTCGTGAACATCGCGAATGGTGTTTCCAACACGGTATACACGTTCCCGGGGCTGGCGGAACCCGCCGGTCTCATGCTCGCCTCGGATGGATGGTACTATGGTGTTACTCGTAACCCGGACTTTCCTGATGGACCGTTCCTGTACCGGTTCCTTCCGGAAACGGCCACAGTTGAGATGCTCCATGAGTTCCCACAATGGACGGTTCTCGGCATTCAACTGGTCGAACGCCTGAATGACAACAGCGAACCCGTGATCGTCGGAACCATCGGTAGCCAAGCGGGATTCGAGTGGAACCTGGTCATGAACAACATGGCCATTTTTCCGGCCGCCAGTGGCCAATGCACACAGCCATGGGGTCGACGGAGCGCGGTCGGGTTGGATCAAAAGCGCTACGGATATACCACTACCTCGATGAACGGTGATACGGTCTCTATCTATGCCTACGATGAGGCCATGCATTCATCCGAATGCCTTGGTCCGATCACGGAGATCGCTGGCCTTTATTATGAAATGGCCAGTCTGACCGCGTTATACCCCGACAACAGTGAACCGAACGTGATCGCAACACCGCAGCAAGCAACTCCTCGGTATCCCGGAGTGAGGTACACGAACACTGGTCAACTGATCCACTGGCCCGTATCAATTGCTGGGGATCGGGTTCAACTGGAATTGTACGACGCTATGGGCAGGCGCCTTTGGACCACCACGACCGGCAATAAGGGAGCATACCTGTTGCCTGCCGAGATTCATTGGTCAGGACTCGGTTTCGTGCGGATGAATTCCCAAGGCGAACAGCTTGGAACGGTCAAGGTTGTTGACGTGGTCGCGATCGGACAGTGAGCGTCACGCCGCGGAACGCGATCACCTCAACCCCTCGGAAGGCGTATGCGTAGACCAGGTCTTTTCAACCGACCACTGGACTTTTGGCAGCGGTAGGATACTTTGGTCGTACCCGCCGTCGTAATGATCTGCCCTGAGCACTTTTATTGGAGTTGGCTGCCGGATCCCGATCTGATCCAGCACATCTCCTTCCCCTTCTTGGTGTTGGGGCTGTTGCTGGCGCTGTTGGAGATCCGTTACCACCACGTGGTGGTACGTGCGGAGCAATGGGTGCGCACGAGCGGCCCACGCCTGCGCAGCAGCGCGGGGTACGAGAACCTCAGCAGCTTCTGGCATGGCCAGTGGAGCAAGGAAGCGCGCAACGGAGCCTTGTTCCTCATCATCGTTACCGGGATCCTGCAGGCCCTCTATTTCATCATCATGATCAAGAGCGTGCCCGCCTTCCTGGGCACCTGGATCGCGCTCACCCTCATTGGCATGCTGGGCATGCGTTCCAGCGAAAGCAGCGATGAACTGGTTCGTTTGGCCTGCCTCATCGCTGTCATGGCCACCTGCATCCAGATCGGGATCGCCCACGTGATAGCGCTCGTGGCGTCGCGCACCGCCGAGCGGGCGCTGGCCTACTTCGATCGCACGGGGGGCAAGGCTATCGGCAGGATGGGCCTCACCCTGGCCACCTTCGGCCTGCTGTGCGAAGCGTACCAATTGCTGCGTCTCAGCCGCGTGGAGTACTGGTCGGTACTGGCCCTTACCCCGTTGGTGCTGTGGGCAGCGGCCTTCTTCTTCGTCCGCATGTTGCGGCGCGGGGAGGTGAAGAGCGTGACCTTGCGCGTGGACGATGGGCAGGACGCGCTCCAGCCTTGAAGCGCCATGGACAGCCGGGGCTGTCGGACTACGAGCTCAACGAAGCGATCTCGGATTTCAGGTAGCGGATCACATCATCGGTGTCCTCGATGCTGGTCCTGGACTTCTTCTGCAGCTCGCGCTGTGACTCCATCCGGGTGAGGTAGGCCTCGCAGGCTTTCTTCCGCTCCACCTTGTTGGTGATGCTTTTCAGCTTGAGCTTGATGAAACCGGACGACAGGAAACTGACTGGTTTGCTTGATGCGGCCATGCGTGTACCGGGAGGTGGTGGCTTGATGTTGGGGGGCAAAGTACGTTCCTTGGGTTGTATCGGGTGCATCCGCCTCGGGGGCTGGCTTTCCAACAGTGCTTATGCGGGACTTTCCGCGCAACGGCTCAGCGTAGTTCGCTGTGCGCGCGCACCACGAAGCGCTGCACTTGTCGTGTGCCGCCCGCTTCCAGTTGTACGAAATAGGTGCCGGGCATCAGGCCGTCCACGCGCAGATCGGCGCGACCGGAAGCGAGGGTGATGGGCACGCGCATCCGGCGGCCCACAGCATCAAGAACGTTCACCACGGAGCCTTCATCCAAATAGCTGCACAGCACTGTCAGCCGATCCTGTACAGGGTTCGGGAAGAGGCTCATCATGCATTCGTCGGCTGCGCCGAACTGCACCGGCACAGCTTCCGACCAGGTGAGGGTGCCGTCCACATCGGTCTGGGCAAGGCGGTAGTACGAAGTGTTCGGCAACGGATGCGCATCGCTGGCATCGTAGTCGCGCCGCACCTGGCTGTTGATGGCACCGGGCACGTACGCAACATCGGCCCAGATGTCCAGATCCATGGAGCGTTGCACGGTGAAGAGCGCATTGTTCCGTTCGGTGGCGGTGCTCCAGTGGAGCCGTACAGTACCCCCTTCGGGCCACGCCTCGAAGGCGATCAGTTCAATGGGCAAGGGCCCGTGGCCGCCCGGAAGGATCCCGGCGTTGTTGCTACCCGCGCCGCTACCGGCCCGGCCCACACAAGGCGTTTCGTTGCAACCACCGATGCCGTTGGTGGTCTGCACGCTGACGTTGCCTGTAGGAACCGGGGTTGAGAAGATCACCGTGCCCTGGCCGCCACCGCCACCGCCGCCGTGTGTGCTGCTGTTCACGCTGCCGCCGCCGCCGCCGTTGGCACGGATGGTCAGTGTGCATGCAGGGTCGAACGCATACAGCGGCACTTGCAGCACGATGCTGCCGCCAGCGCCACCGCCGCCTGCGCCATCGTTGCCTGAGTTCGCCGCGTTGCCACCATCGGCACTGATCCTGCGCGACGCGCATGCGCCCGACGTGATCAACTGCCCAGCCTGGATCAGGATGATCCCGCCACCAGCGGCGCCATCGGTCGATACATCATCGTTGCCTTCGCCGCCGCCACCGCCGCCGCCCATGAACACGCGCGAAGCGCTGATG
>JBATMK010000308.1:0-8574 GCA_049289815.1 Flavobacteriales bacterium | reverse complement strand
GCTGTGATCACTCCAGGACAATTGGGGCCGATGAGCGTGCAGCCCTTGCCACGGATGTACTCGCGCGCCACCACCATATCCTTGACAGGAATTCCTTCGGTGATACAGACGATCACCTTGATGCCCGCTTCGGCGGCTTCCATGATCGCATCGGCGGCGAAAGCCGGTGGAACGAAAATGATGCTCACATCGGCGCCGGTCTTCTTCACCGCGTCGCTCACTGTTTCGAAAACGGGTTTACCCAGATGTTCCTGGCCACCTTTGCCCGGCGTAACACCACCCACCACGTTGGTGCCGTATTCGATCATCTGCGTGGCGTGGAAAGTCCCTTCGCTACCGGTGAAGCCCTGCACGATCACTTTGCTGTTCTTGCTGACGAGTACGCTCATGGGATAAAGGAAAGCGGTTAGAACTGATCGGCCTTCGCGGGCGCGACAACGGCCGGTGTATAGGAGGTACGGAGGAAGTGGAACACCAGGGCCAATGTGCCGATCATTATAGCCCCGCCCACCCAGAACGGCAAGCTTCTCCCGGCCATGTACAGCGGCCCGGCCATGGCAGGTCCGACAATGCGCGCCAGCGAGCTGAATCCCATGTTCTGGCCCATCACCTCGCCGAGTTCATGCGGATCCGCCTTGCGACTGAGAATGGAGACCAGGCTCGGGTTCAAGCAGGCATTGCCCACCGATAAGAGGATGATCGGGATCAGGCTGAACAACACGAACCAGGTCTGCGGAACGAACGGGATCGCTGCCAGGCCGATCCCCACCATCACGCAACCATAGGTCATCATGCGCTGTTCTCCCAACAAACGTTGGAACACCCCGACCAGTCCACCTTGCGCGATAGCGGAGCATACACCTACCAGCGAGAACATGAGGCCAACATGATCCACGCTGAGGCCATACTTCTGTTCCCAGAGGAAGGCGATGCTCACGTTCATCATGCTGAAGGCGGTGATGTATACGAAGCCGATGAGGAAGATGTCGCGGAACCGGTTGTCCCTCAACGAGGCGAAAGTGCTGGCAATGGGTTTGAAATTGATGACGCGCGTGGGATCCTTCACCTTCAATGATTCGGGCAGCACGAAGACCACACCGAGCAGGTTCAACAGGCACAACCCCACTGCGAAGTAGCCGAGTGTCAACAACCCGAAGTGGCTGTAGATGAACCCACCGATGGCTGGTCCGAAGGCGAAGGCAAGTCCGAACGATGCGCCCACGATCAAGCCGATGCGCTTGGCCCTGTCCTGCGGTTCGGTGATGTCGCTGACATAGGCCTGCGCCGCGGCGATGTTGCCCGAACCGATACCCGTGAGGATGCGTGATGCGAACAGCAGCAGGAGGCTGCTTGCATGGGCGAACACCACATAGCTAACAGCGCTCACGATCACCGACCACATGATAACGGGGCGCCGGCCGATACGATCGCTCATGCTTCCCCAGATCGGCGAACAGAGGAAGACCATGAGGCTGAAGACGGCCGCCGACAACATCACCATGGTCTCGCTGGCATGGATCTCCTTCGCGAAGTAGGGAACCACCGGAATGAACAGCGTGAACCCGATGAGGTCCACGAAGATCGTGAGCCAGAGAATGAAGAGGCGGCGGTCCATGTTGGGCGGCGCGAAGGTGACGAAAGAACTTGCGCCCGCCCTTGTCGATCGGACCACGAGGAGAACGCTAGGCGTCCTGCATGCTCAGGCGATCGAACAGGCGGCCGATCCAACTGCGATCGCGATCGCCGCGCTGTTGCACCAGTTGCTCCACCAACGCCGCAACGTGTTCGCGGATCTCAGGTACGGCGGTGCTTTCCCACAAGGTGGCCTTGCACAACGGGCCTATCGCGAAGAGTACATCGGAAGTACGGCCACTGGCATCAATTAGCGCACCGTTCGACGCGCAATGCAAGCCCATGTGCAGGGGATCCCAAGTGCCGAGGCCCATGTGAAGCAGATTCTTCAGTAAGGGCTGCTCCATCCGGCGCGTGTCGCTCTGGGGGCCGGTGCAATTGATGATGCGGTGAGCGAACAATTCCTCCTTCCGGTGGTCCCCTCGGTGCAACACGTCCATGACCAACCCTTCGGGCGTAGCGTGGATGTTGCGCACACGACCGGCCACGCGCCGCAACGCCCCTTCAGCTTCCATGCCATACAATCGCTCATGCACCGGTGCCGGCATGCGGTGGCGGTGCACCTCCCAGTACGGACGTGCATGCCGCAGAAAGCGCGAACGTTCACCGGGCGGCATCCCCTGCCACCAATCCTGCACGCGGGGCTTCACGGCATCGATGACACTCTGCCAAGGCAGGCCACGCGCGGCAGCGAGTTCAACTTCCTTGCGCACCCATTTCAAGAGCTGGATCGCACTTAGCCCGGCCAATTGCGGTGGGTCCTGTTCGATCTGGTACGGCACCGGTCCAGCATGGGGTCTTGGCAATTCGCCGCGCCTCGAAACCACCGTGACCGGTCCGGTATGCCCTTGATCCCGCAGTGAGAGCAGTACATCCACCATCGTGAGGCCCGAACCCACGAAGACCACGTGGTCCTCGGCACCGATCCCACTGAGTGCACCGTGCTTCCATGGCCAGGGCACGTAACGCGGATGGTCCCACAATTCCTCGGGCATTCCGGGCAGGTGCGCCGGGGGTGCGTTACCCATGGCGAGCAGCACGATATCAGCGCGTACCGTGCGTTCGTCACGCAGGGTGATCGTACAACCGTTCGCCGGGTGATGGTCCATGGCCACCGCTTCCGAACGCACGATCTCCACCGCCCGTGGATGCTTCTCCAACAGATCGTGGAACTGCTCGTGAACGAAGTCGCCGAATATCCGGCGGGGCAGGAAGTCACCCGCTTGCGCATCAGGCAGTGGACCGGCCTTGGCCCACTTCAGGAAACCGTCCACTTCCTCCGGGAACAGGCCCATGCGGCCTGCAGGGACGTTCAGCAGTTGCTGGCTGAGGTGCGCGGAATAGGCCACACCACGGTTGAGCTGCCGTGAACGACGTTCAATGAGGATGATGTGGACACGGTTGCCGAAGCACTGGAGCAACCGCATCGCTGCGAGCGACCCGCTGAGGCCGCCACCGATGATGGCAACGCGCATGGACTAGGGCTTCGGAGGTGCCACGTAGCGCAGGTACGGCTTCACGCGCCGGATGGCGTCCGGATAGCGGCGATCGGCCTCTTCGTCGTTCACCGCCATGGTGATGATGACATCCTCACCCGGCTCCCAATCCGCAGGGGTCGCCAGCTGGTGCTGCGCGGTAAGTTGCAGGCTGTCGATCACG
This sequence comes from Flavobacteriales bacterium, assembly GCA_049289815.1. Taxonomy (GTDB): domain Bacteria; phylum Bacteroidota; class Bacteroidia; order Flavobacteriales_F; family PHOS-HE28; genus PHOS-HE28. The sequence goes on along the minus strand of JBATMK010000308.1, from coordinate 5,283 downwards.
CGGAGCACTTCCAGGAAATTCCGGCCGGTGCTGGCGGGATAGGTGATCATGAGCTTCACCTTTTTGTCCGGCCCGATGATGAACAGTGAGCGCACCGTGGTCTTCTCACTGGCGTTCGGATGGATCATATCGTACAGTTCGGCCACCTTCCTGTCGGGGTCGGCGATGAGCGGGAAATCCACCAGCACGCGCTGCGTTTCGTTGATGTCGTTCACCCACAGCCTATGCTGCGGCAGCGGGTCCACGCTGAGCGCCGCGACTTTCACTTGGCGCTTCGCGAACTCGTTCTTGAGCCGGGCCGTTGCACCCAGTTCGGTGGTGCAGACCGGTGTGAAGTCGGCGGGGTGGCTGAACAGCACGGCCCATCCGGAGCCGAGCCATTCATGGAAGCGGATGGTGCCTTCGGTGCTCTCGGCGGTGAAGTCGGGGGCCGTATCGCCCAGTCGTAGTGAAGCCATGTTCCGGGTGTTGCGGCCGCGAAAATGGTAAATTCCTATCAAACCGATAGGATTATTTCTTCGCCTGCCTTTTCACCTTGCGTTTGAGGCGCTGCTCACGTTCCAACAGGTCGGCCAGCGTGGCGTTCTTCAGCATTTCCACCGTTGCGGCACGGATGGCCAGGAACACGTCGCGCACGGCACAGGTAGCCTCGTCCACGCATTCCTCGCAGCGTTCGTAGTAATCGTGTGTGACACAGGGCACCAGCCCGATGGCACCATCGAAGAGGCGCAGGACATCGGACATGGGTATGTCCGATGGCGCCTTCCGCAACTGGTGGCCCCCGCTCCTGCCCTTGCGGCTGCTGAGGATCCCGGCGTTGCGCAGATCGAGCAGGATGGCTTCGAGGAATTTCCGTGGGACATTGGCCGCCTCAGCGATCTCAGCAGAGGAGCGTGGCCCCTGTCCATAGGTGCGAGCAAGCTCCACCAGGGCGTTCAGACCGTATTTGGTGCGCTTGCTGAGCATGATGCGAAGATCAGCCCCAATTGCTCTGGTACCAAGGCAGGGCACGTTCCATTCCCGCCTTCAGGTCGTAAATGGCCTTGAAGCCGAGCACCCGTTCCGCCAGGCCCGTATCGGCCAGCGAATCGCGCACGTCGCCAGGTCGTTCCGCAATGTGTTCGACAGGAACATCGGCGATGGCCGGGTCGGATTTTGCCAGCCCGTCCCGAAGCGTGTGCACGATATCGAGCAGTACGAAGCGCTCACCGAAGGCCACGTTGAAGACCCGTCCGAAAGCACCGGGGTTCGGACAGCGCATACCGGCGAGCATGGCTTGGACGGCATTGCCCACATACGTGAAGTCTCGGCTTTGTTGTCCGTCGCCATGCACCTGTGGTGCTTCATGCCGCAACATGCGCAGGATGAACTTCGGGATGGCGGCCGCATAAGCCCCGTTCGGGTCCTGTCGCTCACCGAATACATTGAAGAACCGCAGACCGATCGCCGGTAGTTGGAACATGTGGTGGTAGAGCCAGGCATATTGCTCATCCATCAACTTGGTAACGGCGTAAGGCGAGAGCGGCCGTCCCTCCTCGCCTTCACGCTTCGGCAATGCCTTGCTGTCGCCATACACGCTGCTGCTACTGGCATAGACCAAGCGCACGTTGCCGTTGTGACGGCAAGCTTCCAGCACGTTGAGGAAGCCACCAAGGTTCGCCGCTTCGCTCGACAACGGATCATCGATGCTGCGCGGCACACTGCCGAGCGCCGCCAGATGGAGCACCGCATCAACGCCTTTCGCGGCTTCCATCACGGCCGCGCCATCGCGGATGTCCGCTTCCAGGAAGGTGAAGGCGCTATTGCCCTCATGGTGCGCGATGTTCTCCCGCTTTCCCGTTGCCAGGCTGTCCATGCAGCGCACGGCAAAACCCTCCGCCAACAGCGCATCGCAAACGTGCGATCCGATGAAGCCGGCACCGCCGGTAACAAGGACGGTTTTCACCATCATTTCGCCACGGCCACCGATCGTTTTTCGCGGATCACGGTCACCCTGACCTGTCCGGGGTAGGTCATTTCATTCTGGATACGATCGGCCAATTGCATGCTGATCTCGTCGGCCTGGGCATCGGTCACCTTGTCGCTCTCCACCATCACGCGCAGCTCTCGGCCGGCCTGGATGGCGTAAGCCTTGTTGACGCCTTGGAAGCTGAGCGCCAGATCCTCCATGTCGCGCAGCCGTTTGATATAAGCTTCGACCATTTCGCGTCGCGCACCCGGGCGGGCTCCGCTGATCGCATCGCATACCTGCACGATCGGGCTGATCAGTGTGGTCATCTCGATCTCGTCGTGGTGGGCACCGATGGCGTTCACCACGTCGGGTTTCTCGCCGTACTTCTCGGCCAGCTTCATTCCGAGGATGGCGTGCGGTAGTTCGGGTTCCTCGTCGGGCACTTTGCCGATGTCGTGCAGCAACCCGGCGCGCTTGGCCACTTTGGGGTTGAGCCCCAGTTCGGCGGCCATGGTGGCGCAGAGGTTCGCGGTCTCGCGGCTGTGCATCAACAGGTTCTGGCCGTAGCTGCTGCGGTACTTCATGCGGCCCACCATGCGGATCAGCTCGGGGTGCAGCGCATGGATGCCCATGTCGATGCAGGTCCGTTTTCCGATCTCCACGATCTCCTCCTCCAAATGCTTCTTGGTTTTGGCCACCACCTCTTCGATGCGGGCCGGGTGGATCCGTCCATCGACAACGAGTTGGTGCAATGCAAGTCGCGCCATCTCGCGGCGCACCGGATCGAAGCAGCTGAGAATGATCGCTTCCGGGGTATCGTCCACGATGATCTCCACGCCGGTGGCTTCTTCCAACGCGCGGATGTTCCGCCCTTCACGGCCGATGATGCGGCCCTTCATCTCGTCGTTATCGATCTTGAAGACGCTGACAGCGTTCTCCACGCTGTGCTCGGTGGCCACGCGTTGGATGGTCTGGATCACGATCTTCTTGGCCTGCTGGTTGGCCGTGAGCTTCGCTTCCTCCGTGATCTCGTTGATGATGGACATGGCCTTGGTGCGGGCCTCGTCCTTCAAGCTGTCCATCAATTGGGTGCGGGCTTCATCGGCACTGAGGTTACTGGCCTGCTCCAGAACGCTCACCTGCTTCTGGTGAAGCTTCTCCACCTCTTCCTGTTTCCGCTTGAGCCCTTCGGCCTGGCGCTGCGCGTCGATGACGGCGTTCTCCGCATCCTTTTCCTTTCGTGCAAGGTCCTGCTGCTTGCGGGCGAAGTCGCCTTGTTGCTGCTTGAGGTTGTTGGTGCCCTGCACCAGGCGTTGCTCCTTGTCGCGTACGTCGCGTTCCCGATCGCGCACCTGTTTCTCGTGCTCCTCCTTCAGTTGGAGGAATTTCTCCTTGGCCTGGATCATGCGTTCGTTCTTCATGCTTTCGGCCTTGGCCTTTGCCTCTTCCAGCATGGCGTTGCCCCGCTTCTTCATTACGGCGTTGAGCAACAGGTAGATGGCGCCGCCGCCGAGCAAGAGCCCGGCCAGCGCACCGATGAGCAGACTGACGATGTTGAATTCCATTGTTCCGCGTTGTTAAGCGGACCAAGGAGTGCCTCCGGGCGTGCGGCGAAGGATCAGGACGAGGTAGCGCTGCCCAACAGCCCTTCCAGCTTGACCAGTTCGGCCAGCAGGGGAGCTTCGTCGTGATGTCCCACGCTGTTCAATGCGCGGGTGGTCACTTCCAAGGCAGCCATCGCAAGCAGATCCTGCTTATCCGTTGCGGGATAATGCTGGTTCAAGCGTGCGATGCTCTCGTTGATATCCTTGACGGCCTGGCGGATGTTGGCCTCCTCCTCGTGCGCGATGCTGAGGGGGTAGGCGCGTCCTGCGATCTCGATCCGTATGGATTGCTCTTCCATGTTCGTGGTGCCGCTGTTCAAGCGCTTATCAGCGCCAGGCAGCGATCGATCTCGCTCACCAGTTCATCGATCCTTTCCTTCGCTTGCGGTTGCATGCCGACGTGTTTGGCCTGCACCGTCCGGAGGACCTCGTTCTCCTGTTCCAGTTCCGAGACACGCTTGCTGAGCACCTCATTGGTGCGACGCTGGGTGCCGAGTTCTTCCTCGGCGCGGGCATGGCGCTGGCGCAGCTGCTCATGCTCCTTCACCAACACGCCCACCCGTGTGGTGGCATGCTGGAGGCGTTCGATCACTTCGGTCATCGTTACCGGACCGGGAGGATTCCATGGTCCGATCGCAAACATAACCATCCACGCCCCGGTGGGTCAGGGGTTTGTATGGCTGCACTGTACACGGCATGGTGTTGAAGGGGTGGCGGGTGATCCCACATGCGGCAATGAACCGGGGAATAGCTTGCCCCGGCACTTCCGCCCCTACGATCACTGACGTTCACTATGCAGACCACACGGATCAATGTCCTCATTCACAGCCTGTGGTTCGGGGTCTTTGCCACGGCGCAGTCCCCTGTGCCGACTTCCACCATGGTCCCGCCATTGGACGTACCCATGTTCCTCGCCGGCAACTTCATGGAGCTGCGCAACGACCATTTCCACAGCGGGTTGGACATCAAGACCAACGGGGTTGAAGGCCTGCCGGTATTCGCTGTGAAGGATGGCTATGTTTCGCGGATCAAGGTGAGCCCATGGGGTTACGGCAAGGGATTGTACCTGCAACATCCCGATGGTACCACCACCGTGTACGGCCATCTTCAGCGTTACGCAACAGCGATCGCGGAATACACGCTCGATGCGCAGTACGCCGCCAAGGACTTTGCCATCGACAATTACCCCGAACGCGACCGGCTACCGGTAAAGCAGGGTGACCTTATCGCATGGAGCGGCAACAGCGGAGGAAGCAATGGTGCCCACCTGCACTTCGAGATCCGCAATGCCGACCAACTGGCGCTGGACCCGGAGTCGCTCGGCATCGATCTGAAGGATGATCTACCACCCGAACTCAAGGGAGTGCGCATCTATCCGTTGGGCGACGGTGCAGGTGCCATGCCCTATCCGGGGACAGCCAAGGGGTTCGCTCTCGAAAAAGGAGCGGGCGGATATCGGTTGAAGCAGGACAGCATTGCGGCCTTCGGGACGGTCGGCTTCGCCGTGCATGTGATCGACAAGTACAACGGCACCGACAACGCGTGCGGCCCGCGGAGGATCGAACTCTATGTGGACGATGTACGGGCCTTCAGCATCCACCTGGACAAATTGGACTTCGGCTTGCAGCGCTATTGCAACGCACACACCGACTACGCGCTGCTGAAGGACCAGGACATGCACTACCACCGCTTGTACAAATTGCCCAGCAACAAACTGGACCTCTACGG
>JBATMK010000307.1:0-4035 GCA_049289815.1 Flavobacteriales bacterium | reverse complement strand
CGTTCTAAGGTCCACCTGCACCCAGCTTTGTGTCCATGAAGCGCTCACTGCTCCTGTTGTTCCTGCCGCTGCTGCTGCTCACTGAGCTTGGAGCCCAAGGCTTCAGCCAGCGCAAGTGGCCCGACTTGATCCCGCTGGACGGGAAGATGAAGCGCGGCGGCTTGTACTTCGCGCCGGGTGTCACCTATGCCCTGGCTCGCGCAAAGGACCGTGAGGTGGAGGTATTCCGGGCTGGCGATACCAGCTATACCGCCATCTACGATCCCAATGGCCGTTTCGGTGTGTACCTAGAAGCTGGATGGTTCCATGCCACACGCGATCCCGTGATCCTGGACTACTGGGATTTCGGCTTGGCCTACAAGCAGCTCAAGGGTACCGAGGATTTCACAGGTATCCTTCAACGCGGGGATTCCATTGCGATGATCGCCGGTAGCGGTGCCTTCCGTGATCAGTACCTCACGGTGCACATCAACGCGAACAAGTTCTTCCAGACCGGGAGGTACCAGTTCATCCAATTGTCGCTCGGCGTCAACGGCGATCTGGATATCGGCTCCAGGCGTGAGCACACCGGCGACCCTGTCCTCAACCAGCACGAGTTCCCGCCGGGCCTGATCGCACAGGGCCATGTGAAACTGGGCTACGGTTTCAAGGTGACGCAACGGCTCTTCGTGATCCCTGCAGTGGAAACTCCCGTGTTCAGCGTGGTGCCCGAGGACCAGGGTTTCGGCCAGTTGCAGTGGTTCAGCAGCCCATACCGCCCGCTCATCCTCAGCATCCGCTTCCTCTTCCTGCGCTACCCGAAGGGCTTCGATTGTGTGCCGGTGCGCAACAACGAATTCGAGAAGCACAAGGTGGTGAACCCGGAGTACAACCGGCCTTAGTTCAACCGCGCACGAACGGGTTCGTCAGGCGCTCTTTGCCGATGGTGGTCGGGTCGCCGTGCCCGCAGTACACTGCCACTTGATCGCCCAAGGGATAGAGCTTCTCGCGGATGCTCCGCTCCAACGTTGGTAAGTCGCCGCCCGGTAGATCCGTACGGCCGATGCTCCCGTTGAAGAGCACATCGCCGGCGACAACGAAGTCCTGCGACTTGCACAGCAAGGCAATATGTCCGGGGGCATGGCCCGGTACGAAGAGGATGTCGAGCCGATCGGCACCCAGTTGGATGTGTTCGCCTTCCTCCAGGAACCGCTCGGGTTCAGGCGATGGCTCGCATTGCACCCCGAACATCTGCCCTTGTCGTGGGGCGTTCCGAAGCAATTCCAGGTCGGCGCGGTGCATTTGGGGCAATAGCTTGTACCGCTCAGCAACCCAAGCACAGCCGAACACATGGTCGATGTGCGCGTGGGTGAGCACAAGACGCACGGGCCGAAGTCCGTTCTGGTCCAGCCAGCTCTCCAATTCCCGCTCTTCGTGCAGCTTCCAGCAACCCGGATCCACGATGATGGCCTCCTTGCCATCGTGCACCACGTAGGTGTTCTCCTGGAAAGGATTGAAGGTGAACGTACGGACCGTGAGCATTGCTGTATAAAGCCTGAACTTCGCGGGGTCCGCACGATCCGGACGCCCGCCAAATTAGCTTTGTTCGTCCCGTGCCCATGAAGTCGACCCAACGCACACTGGCCACAGCCGTCATGCTCCTGCTGATGGGCGGTGCTTTGGGCCAGTTCTACAACGGCAGCCGCCAGCAGTTCGGCAAGAACCGGGTGCAGTACCAGGATTTTCTGTGGCAGCGCTACAAGTTCGGCGCGCTGGAGACCTACTTCTACAAAGGCGGCCGCGATGTGGCGCGCTACACGGCCATCAGCGCGCACCGTCACTTGAAGGAATTGGAGCAGACCTTCGACTATGCGTTGGATGAGCGCCTGCAGTTCGTGGTGTACAATTCCCTCACCGATTTCCGCCAGAGCAACATCGGCCTGAGCAACGAAGAGGAGTTCAACATCGGTGGCGTAACGCGCATCGTGGGCACCAAGATCTTCGTGTACAACGAAGGCGATCGTGCGCTGCTGGACAAGCAAGTGCGCAGCGGCATCGCGCAGGTGATGCTGGACCAGATGATGTACGGCGGCAACTGGCGCGAGGTGATCAAGAACAGCACCTTGCTCAACCTGCCCGAGTGGTACACCAAAGGCCTCATCAGCCACGTGGGGCGCGGTTGGGATGCGCAGATCGAAAGCAGGGTGAAGGACGGTGTGCTCACCGGGCGCTTCGACAAATTCAACCGGTTGGAAGGGGAGGAGGCCGAATTGGCCGGCCACATGATCTGGCGGTACGTGAGCGATGTGTACGGGGAGAGCGTGGTGCCGAACATCCTGTACATGACCCGCGTGAGCCGCAATCCGGAGAGCGGTTTCCTGTTCGTGCTGGGCGTTTCGCTCAAGACGCTCAGCGAGGAATGTGTGGCCTACTACCGCGATCGCTTCATTGCGCAGGACCGCGAACGGAAGGCGGTGATCGCAGATGAACTGCCCATCCGCAACAAGCGCACGATCGGATACTCGCAGTTCGAATTGAGCCCGAACGGACGCTATGCCGCTTGGGTGAGCAACGAATTGGGCCGCTACAAGGTGTATGTCTATGACATCAGCACCAAGAAGCGCAAGGTGATCGTCCGTGGCGAGCACCGCTTGAACCGCATCATCGATCGCAGTTATCCCATCCTCGCATGGCATCCCGGCAGTCGGGGTTTGAGCTACATCGTGGAGAAGAAGGGCGAGCCTTTGCTGAAGACCTACTCGTTGGACGAGAAGAAGACCACGGTAAAGCCGGTGCTGAACGTGGAGAAGGTCCTGGACCTTGCCTACAGCCCCGATGGGCAGAACATCGTGTTCAGCGCGGTGCGCGAAGGGAAGACCGACCTCTATCTCTATTACATCATCGGGAGCAGACAAGAGCAACTGACCGATGACCAATGGGATGATCTTGATCCGCGTTTCGTGGACAACGGTTCCGCCATCATTTTCAGCAGCGACCGTACCGATGATACCCTGCGCACCGGGGGCGATGTGGCCCTGACCCAAGGGATGAAGGACATTTTCCTTTACGACCTGGCCACACGAAGTCCAGTGCTCACGCGGTTGAGCAATACACCCAGCGCCAGCGAAACGAGGCCTGCCGCCTTCGATAGCTTGAGCTACACCTTCCTGAGCGACGCCGGTGGCTCGGTGAACCGATGGTTGGTGCGGTACGACAGTGCTGTCAGCCGCGTGGACACCACCGTTCATTACCGCTACTTCACGCGCAACGAACGCCTCACGGATTTCAACCGGTCGATCCTGGAGCAGGAAGTAGATGCCCGCTCCGGCCGCTACACCGAACTCTTCTTCAGTGATGGCCGCTACCGTTTCCATATGGGCCATACGGATGAGGGGCGCACCGCCCAGAATGACGCGGCCCCGGACGGTGGTCCTGATCCGCGCGGCACAGCCACCGGCGGTGCGGTGACCGATGACATGAGCCCGGTGGTGAAGGTGGATCCCATGATACCCCGAACGGCAGCGACTGACGAGGTGGATGTGCTCAACTACCGGTTCACCGATGATGATGAGGCACCACAGGAAAACAGCGGTAGCGGGACTTCCACAACGCTCGCCGATGGGACCACCGTGGTAAAGCGCGATTCCACGCACAAGGCTTTCACCTTCCCGGAACAGCGCAACTACAACTTGAACTTCACGACGGATGAAGTACTGACCCAGGTCGACAACTCATACTCCAACGGGTTCTATCAACCCATCAGTGGTGCTGACAACCTCAACCCAGGGCTCAGCGCGGTAACGAAAATGGCGATCAGCGATCTCTTCGAGGACCACAAGGTCGTTGGTGGGTACCGGCTGGCGCTGGACCTCAACAACAACGATTGGTTGTTGCAATACACGAACCTGAAGTACAGGATCGACAAGGAGATCACCTTCCAACGGCAGGCCTTCCAAGCTTTCGTGGGCTTCAATGTGGTGAAGGTGCACACGCATCAACTGCGTTACCAGCTCAGCTATCCGTTCAGCGAACTGGCCAGCCTGCGCGGCACCGCCC
>JBATMK010000306.1:0-7950 GCA_049289815.1 Flavobacteriales bacterium | reverse complement strand
ACGCCGGTGCAATTAAAACATTGAAAATTTGAAATATGCTTGGATATTGTGAAAGATATGTCCGTGTACCAAGGCATGTCAAACAGATACTGCTAAGGTTCAATAGGTCAGAGCCGTACATACTAACCGGTAGAGGATACGGCATAAAAAAGAAGGTACTGCTAAACCCAAGCAGTCAACCGCCATTAAACTTGATCCATAAGTACCACTACATGTCGGTATTAATACAAGGTGGGCAAGAAGATGCCAAAATGGAACATCTAACAGATGTCTTGTCTGATATGGCGAACTTAATATTGACATCATGGGTAACGGCACAAATAAATTTAGGTCATAGCGGCATGGCAGCCGTATCAGGCTTTCTTAAATATTGCGACATAGATGACGAAACATACAGCCAAGAAAGCTGTTACCGGCAGTGGATGAGAATAAAGGTCAAACTTATGTCCTAATGAGAATATAAAGGGGGTACATATATTTGCGTCATTACCTAAGACGCAGTACCAAATTCACCCAATACATTCTCCATGCCAACCACTAATCAACCCGGCAATAAACGAAAAGCAATACCCTTCCACATCGCGTGCGAAGGAGATAATGCCCCTCTAATTTGTGGAGATGCCTTACCAATTTTCGCGGCATTTGATGGCGATGGCACAGACTTCACGGTAGATGCCACTGGTAGTATCGGAAACTATGTGCGTCTAACAGTAGGGGCAGTAGTAGGCGCATGGATTGCAAACACCGGCACTTATGTATTTACGCTAACCGTAGGTCAAAAGGCAGCCTTGGTAGATGCCGCAGTAGTCACCTTAGAAGTAAGTAATGACAATGCCACAGCATTGTCAGGTGTAAGTGCAACAGTTTACACCGGAGCAGCAGCACTTAGCACAGTTGCACCAACTGTGTACAATGCACCCACATCTGCTACCATCCCCGCCTGCACATCCGGCACCGCAGCCTATACAGAAGTTTTCGATGAAGTAACATCTGTTGGAAGTGGCACTGCTACCATCGCACCAACCACCGGCATTATTACCTTCAGCGCAGTAGCCGCCGCCGCATATAAATACTACGCATACCGCAAATGCGATGGCACCAATGTCGAAGCCATCGTTCTGATCACCGCAACAAGTACCGCACCTTAATAATGTATAAAAACCTATACACACATAGTAACACCGGCGAACTAACAATTAACCTGAACAGTGCAGTAGGGGATTGGTGGGCATCAAACGACAAACAAAGCATAATGGATGCTTTGCTTTTCTACGAACCCAAAACCGTAACCATTAACATTTCCAGCTTAGGCGGAAACGTTGACGATGCGCTTGCCATACACGATGCCCTAAGAAACAGCCCTGCCACCGTTACCGCCAACCTAACCGGCTTCGTAGCATCGGCAGCTACAATCGTAGCATTGGCAGCAGACAAAGTGCGAATGTCTGAAAACGCATTCTTCCTTGTACACAAACCCTGGGTATGGGCAGAAGGTAATGCCGATGCCCTACGTACCGAAGCGCAAAACCTTGACACGATAGAAGCCGCGATAATTGGCATCTACAAAAACAAAACAGGCAAACGCGGGTCCGTCCTTCAAACCCTAATGAAAGAAGAACGGTGGCTATCTGCCACAGAAGCAAAAGAATTAGGCTTTGTTGATGAAACCTACAAGCCCGAACCAGCAAAAGCAGGCGAAGCCCAAAACAGCATTTTACCCCCTAACTACCCAACCCCCCCCAATAAAATGGAAACTCAAACCACCCTTCTGCAAAAAATACAGGCTTTATTTTTAGCCGAAAAGGCAACAACTACCGAAGGAACACCACCCGTAACCGAACCTGCAACCACCCCCCCCGAAGAAGATGAAAGCATATTGGAAAACAAAAAGCAACTAAAAGAGCAACAGGAAGAAATTTTAGCCCTACAAGCTCAACTTGCAAAAATGGCTAAGGAGCCTGCCACACAAAAAACCATCACCGAACCCGAAAACCAAAAATCAGTAATGAAAACTAAAACCAACAATGCCGCCAGCTTCGGGTTTGAGTACCGAGAAGTACCGGTAAAAGGCGGAAAAAAAGCCTCCAGACTTGTAAAAGAAAACAACCCCGAAGTGCTTAACGAATTGGAGGCATTTTACATGGCAAAGAAGGGGAGGGGCTTTGTACGAAACGATGTACCCGCTTCATTGGATAACATAGACTTTGACGATCTGCACAACGAATTTGGCGCATGTACAGCAGAAGTAATGCAGGAAATGATGCGCGACATCTTCATCCCCGCAATCCCTGAAGTAATTGTAACCGGCTTCGGCTACAAAAAAGACACCACTTACAGCAACATTGTCGCAACAATCGGCGAAGTCCTTCAACCTTGGGCTTGCGATTGGAACACCAAAGGCCCAATTGATTTTACCCCATATTCCAACACCGTCCGCGCACTGAAAGCAGACTACGACCTTTGCCCCGGAGACATTTACCGTACCTACTTCAATTACCTCGCATCCAACGGCTTCACGCCATATGACCATCCTTTCGTTGACTTCATCATCGAAATGTTGTTGGCAGGTATGGCACGCGACAACCGCATGAAAACCATGTTCTTCGGCGATTACAACCCCGCAGGAACCGCCGCCCTCGATGCCTACGATGGTTTCCATACCATCATTGACGATGCAATCACCGCCACAACCATTACCCCCATAACCACCGGCGCATTCACTTGGGCAGCATTGGGCGATGCCTTAGACTACTTGGACACTTTCACTGCATCCTTCCCCGCCGAATGGACAAGCGAAACCATCCACATCCTTGCCAACCACACCTTTGTAAAACAATACGCAAAGGATCACTACATGACCTATAATGTCGGTGGCTTTACCCGACCCGAAGCAACTGGAGACAGCCCTGTGCAAATCTTCGGAACGAATTGGTTATTGTACCCTGTACACGGCTTCGGAACTGGAGACCGATTAGTGGCAATCCGACCCGGAAACTTCGCATTCTTGATGGACACGATGGATGGATTCGACCAAGCAACAGTTGAAAAGTACCGCCGAAAAATCAGCATTATGATTGATGCCGTAGGTAGCGCAGCCATCAACAGCCTCGATCCAAACTGGATCCAAGTCAACGACCAAACCAACACTATCTAATAACAACCCACAGAAAAAGTATGGGGCAATAGTTTCCCATTGTCCCCATGCTTACATAAAAATACCATGAGTAAAGAACTGAAAGAACTCGAAGCAAGAGTTGAAACACTGGAGCGACAAGTCATTGAGCTAACGAAAGCCCAAAATAAGGTAGTAGCCACAGGTAGAACATTGGCAGCAACTACAACACCTGCAACCACAAAAGCCAAACGGGTAACACTATCCGATGGCACAACCGTAGATGTCAGCTTCCATCAACAATGGATTGATAAAAACCGCCTCCCTAATCCTCTTTCCCCCGGCAATTTCATTTCAGTTGACGAAACCTTTGAAAACCCCGAAATTATGGCATACTGGGCAACCACCAAAAGCCCCGCCTACATAACCCAAACCCTTGTAAATATTACCACCACAGAACCCGAAAAACCCTAAAAAACATGGCTTGTTATTGCTTAGACCTTGCCGCAGACCTCGCAGCCACCGTCTGTGTAGAAGACTGCAACCCCGGAATTGGGAACACGGTAAACCTGCTGGAAACTTGCAAGGTAACAACCATCCCCGATGTAGATGCCGGAACCAACACCATATCCGATGACCTTACCCTTGTTGCCCTTGCATCATTTTGGGCTGTTACCAGATTCGACCGCAAAACAAACGGCAAAATCACAGGAGCTAAAGCAGATGGAGCCAATACCCATACATGGACATTCGAGATATTCATCCCGTATCTCGAAGACACGAGTATGCAATTCGTGAAAACCATCACCGCCCCCGGATATGAAGCAGTTGCACTTGTGCCGGATGAATGTGGAAACACCTTGCTTTACCCAAACACCAGCTTCAGCTACACTTACGACAGCCTTACCATTTCTGACGATGGAATACCCGGATGGGTACTGACCGGCACGAACAAAGGACGTATTCCAAAACTATACACCGGCGCAATCGCATAACCCCCCTAACAACTCAATAAAATGGCTACCAATAAAATCCCAGCCGATAAAGTAGAACACAGCCTAAAGCTATATTCCCTGCGAAAAGAACGCGTTTTCCCGTTTGATGAAGTAGATGGCAAGAAATACCCCTACTTTACCAAAGAGTTAAAGAAGTACTACTTCACCCACCCACAACGCGCTGAATTTAGTCTGACTGATGACCAAGTAACACAGTTGTATGCCGATGCTAACGGAAAGTTTAACGCCCTGAAATCTTCCCTCTTTGAACTCGTTAAACCAATCGAAAAGCCGGTCAAAGACATTAAATAATCCCATTCTTTTGTGTAATTTATGGTCAAAGCCGCCGCCAAATTGGTGGCGGCTTTTCTTTTTAAATAAAAATCACCTATGCCCCTTAGTGTCGTAACCCAACCCCCCGTAAATGTATTATCCAACGACCCCGTAGTCTATTGCTTTCAAGCAGACAACTTAATAGCTACGCCTGGCACATCAGCTACAATAACATTTACCTATCCGGCAGCAGGCGATGCAGGCACAACAACATACTTCACAATCGACTGGGGGAATGGCAACATCAGTACAGTATTGATACCTGTCCGCCCCGGTGCCATTTCCGATGCGGCATACACTGCATTGATGATATTGGCAGCCGAATCCGATTCCTACATAGCATTCAACTGTACTGTATATGCCGATGGCATATCTGATACCAAATTCCACATCACCACCAACGACACCGGCTACCCTAACATAAATATTGCCGCAAGTAGCCTTCCAATTGGCGGGTGGCTTATCCAAACCGTAGCTGGAACAGCAGCCATCTACAATCAGGTCAACATTGCAGCAGCCGTATTGGTAGAAGACGACTATCTATCCGGCAACTTCCAAAACAAAACACCCAAGCCACTCCTATACCCACTCAACACCAACACCCAAACCTGTTGCGTTGACGTTTCAAAAATTCTGTCTCAATACCTACTGGCTAACAACAACATGCCAGATGTGCCGGAGTGCAACCAACGAAGCATCACCCAAAATACCGTAACTAATAAACGGTATCAGGTAAAATTCTACCAACAAACCAACAACACGCCCGGCATAGTAGGGCAGACCCAAATAGCCCGCGCCATTTATGGCGGAATGGGCTTCCTAAACCAATTCTACAACGAACACCCGATTGTGAACGGATTGCTGCGTAGTGGGCAGTTTCTTACCCACATGCCCACCGATAAGATAACCACCACCTGCGCCCCTGAGTACCTGACTTTCTACGTAGAAAGCCCAAGCACTACCGCCATCTATGTACAAGTAACTGCCTACAGCCCCACTACCAGCATCACATTCGGCGCATCAGGATTAGAAGCCACCAACACCATACAAGGTGAAACCTACCTGATCCCTGTAAACCCAACCATAACCGGTGTATTAACCGCGCTCCCCACAGCCACCCATTACACCATAACCGTAATAGACCAGACGAATACAGCCGTATCCGAAACCAGAACCTACCACATTGCCCCACATACCAAGCTCACAAGATACTTCATGCTCTTGAACAGCCTTGGTGGCATTGACACCATCATCACCGACACCGACCGTTCACTCACAATCACCTCCGGCATTCAGGAAGGTATCCGTTCAGTCCCTTGGAACTATACCCCCTATGAAGGACTTTTCTACACCTTCCAACCCACCATCAACCGGCAATACGCACTCCAAACCGACTTTACCCGCCGTTGTGATGCCGACTACTTTCAAGAACTCATACTCCAGAACGGATGGATGTGCGAAGTAAAATACTGCGGATGTTGCACCTGTCCCGACCCTTTAGACGGATGCCTTTACATCCCCATCATCGTAACCAACGACCTTAAAATAGCCGAAGACGATGGTTTATTCAGGGTCAATTGGCAATACAAAGAAGCATTCAGCAGTAGCAGCTTCAACATCCAAGATTGTAGCCAACCAATCCCCCCCGACAGTGCTACACCGGTGGCAGTACCCGATGTCTATACAGTTGAAAACTGCACGACAGACAATTTAATCCTTAACCTGCTCGCTAATGACTACGACCCGGACGGGCAACCAATCACCATTACCGCCATCACCCAACCTGCCGATGGCACAGTAACAATATTAGGAAACGGAATAGTATCCTATGTACCCGATGCCTTATTTTCCGGCACCGATACCTTCACCTACACCATATCCGACCCCAATGGCAATACATCCACCCAAACCGTATTGCTGATAGTAACCGAATGCACTGCCGAATGTACAAGCGCACCCGCACTAAGTTTCACCTGCATAGACGATGCCCCGGATGTATGCTTCAGCATCCAAGCCGAAGGGGTTGTAAATAACGTAGCGACCGATGAAATAGAATACAGCCTTGACAACGGAGCAACATGGCTGCCATATACCGAAACCGTATGCGACTCCTACGAGCGATGGCGTTTAGGCTTCGGTTCAACCCCAATCGCTTACAATTCCGACATCATTTCAGTAACCATAGATGGCAATGTGTATACATCCCCATCCACCATACCTGCCAATGATCCCGCAGCACTAAACAACTACTACAATAGTTTAGTCGTAGGCACATTCATTTTCTCATTGGGTTCCAATCCATTAGACCCAATGGAACTAACCTATTTCGCCCCTTGCAACGTAACCTATGCAAGCACCACAATATCCGTAGAGTTCGACCCCGGAACAGGTGCCGACACCACCGACCTAAGTCAATCAGGATTTAGATCCTGCGCACAAATACAAGCCATCGTACCCGGCTTCGTTTGCGAAACAACCAGCCCTGTTTGTGTTGATACCTGCGATCAGTACCAACTTTGGCTTACCGACACCCTAAGTACCGATGTACCCGATACATCCAACATCATCGAAATACACATCGATGGAGTAGCATACACACCCGGCGCACCGATAGCTACCAACAACAGCGCAGCACTTCACGCCTATTTTAACGCCCTTGGCATCGGGCTATTCGGCTTCGACTTGCTCTCTAACCCTGGCTTCTTAGAAACCTACTTCTGGGGAGAATGTGGCACCGCTTATGTCAAAACAATGAAAGTGGTCTTCGACGATGGCCTTGGTAACACCGACAGCCTAATCTACTACCTCCAAGACTTTACATGCAGTGGTATCGCAGCTTTGGGAACACCTCCTTGGGCACCGCCGGGTTGGGGTCTAATCTGCCCAAACCAACTACTTGCCCGCCGAACCGTAACCTATTCCGATGGTTGCACCACAGACGTAGTAGAATACGCCATCTACGATGTAACAAACTGCGGATGCTACACACTCGAAAATATCACCGCAGGCACCACAAGTATCATCGCCACCAGTTGTGCAGGAGCCGAAAACCTTCCCCCCGTAGCAGTAACCGATATGGCAATTTGCGACTGCAATTCCGGCGTAGCAATCAACGTGCTGGGCAACGATTACGATTTAGACGGAACTTTAGACCCGGCAAGCGTAGTCGTAACGATCCCGCCAACATTAGGCACTACCTCCGTAAACCCCGGAACAGGAGCAATCACCTATACTGCCGCACCAAATACATCCGGCACATTCTCTTTCTTCTATCAGGTATCAGACAACGATGGAGCAACCGCCACCGCCGAAGTAATAGTAACAGTATTACCATGCCCAACCCCCTGCAACATCACCATAGGCAACATCCCGCCTGCCCAATGTTATCCCAATGGAAACGTGGTATTGATAATCCCATTCACCGCCACCAACACCGGCAACACCTTAACAGTAGCTGCCGATGCAGTAGTAGTGAACTACACGGTCACATCCCCTTCAGGAGTGGCAATA
>JBATMK010000305.1:0-33850 GCA_049289815.1 Flavobacteriales bacterium | reverse complement strand
ACGGTTCGCTACCGCGATGAGCGCCGCGATCTTGAAGTGAGCACGCACAGCCGTTCATTGGTGTTGAGCGGGGTGTTCGACAAGGGTGGGGCCAGCATACGGTTGAAAGGCGATGCATGGCTGGAGCATCTATTGACCTCGCACGGCAGCACGTTCGCCGATCACACCAGCGACCTGGACCTTGCCATGGAGATCGGCCGTCCGGATGCGGTGTTCAGGATCACCGAAGGCCGGGTCATGGCCGGCAACATGCCGCTCGACCTGTCGCTCACCGTTACTGGGAAAGACAACCTTCATGCGATCGACCTCAGCGTGCTCGGGGCCGACGTGAAACTCAAGGACCTGATCGCAGAGCTGCCGCCGGTCGCAAGGAAGTTCTTGCACAGCTATGCCATTGCGGGCGAAGCGGATATCGCCTTGCGCTACCAAGGTGATCTCGCGGGGAAGGGACCGGACATCGAGTTGACAGCAGCCTTGCGCGATGCGAGCATGAAGGAGCAGAGCACGGGCACGCGTTTCAACAGCATCAGCGGAAAGATCGATGCGCTGTTGGACAATGACGGAACGCCCAAGAAATTGGTGGTGAAGGACCTGAGTGCCCATAGTGGCAGTGGCACCTTGCGCGGGAACCTCCGGCTCGCCGGCAGCACCAACGCCGCATTGCACGCCGATCTGCGCACGGACATGGCCCTTGCCGATCTACTGCACTTCGCCAGGATCGATACGCTTGCACAAGCAAGCGGCCGCGTGAAGGCGAACGTGTCCATCAGTGGCAAGCTGCGCGATGTGCGCAAGGTGAAGGCATCGGACATGCGTACGCTATCGCTCAGCGGCACCGCTGAACTGAAGGACGCTACATTGAAACTGCGCACGGTGCGCCATCCGTTCGAAGGCATGAACGCCATGCTCGCATTGCGCGGGAACGATGCCGAGATCACCCACGCATCAGCCACGGTGAAGGGCAGCACCATCAACTTCGATGGCCAGTTGCACAACCTCATGCCCTATCTGTTCTTTGCCGATCAGGCGCTGAACATCGAAGCCCGAGCCAGTTCTCCGCGCATCGACCTGGGTGCGCTGTTGGCAAGTGCCGGAACGAGCAGCAGAAGCAGCAAGGGCGATCTCACCCTGCCGGCCATGATCGGTTTCGATGTGCAGACTTCCGTGGACGAGCTTGTCTTCGAGGACTTCACCGCGACGGATATCACAGGCCGCTTGACACTGCATGACCGCATGCTGCACGCAAGCAACGTGAAGTGCGTCACGGCCAAGGGCAATGTGTTGGCGGATCTATCGCTCGACGGCCACGACGCAAAGACCTTTCCGTTGTCGGTCACGGCCACGTTCAGCGATATCGACGTACGGGAATTGTTCCGGGAGTTCCAGGATTTCGGCCAGACCTTCATCGGCTACCGGCATCTGAAAGGCACCACGGATGCCAAGGTGAGCTTGACAGCACCGTTGTCCGCATCGCTCCAGCTCGACAAGAACAAGCTGGTCTGTGTGGCCGACCTCACCATCACGAACGGCGCGCTCATCGAACACGAGGCCATGAAAGATGTGGCCGATCATATGCGGAAGAACAAACTGATCGCCCCATTGGTGGACATCGACGAACTGGAAAAACGGCTGGCGAACATCACCTTCAGCACGCTCAGCAACCAGATCGCCATCAAGGACGGGGCGGTGCATGTTCCGGCCATGCTGGTGCAGAACAGTGTAATGGAGATCGAGATGAGCGGTACGCACTACTTCGATGATCGCATCGATCATCACATGAACTTCCGGTTGAACAAGTTGCTTGCCCTGGACGGCGAGGTGGACGAGTTCGGGCCGGTGGAGGACGATGGTACGGGGCTGCGCGTGTTCCTGCACATGTACGGCACCAGCGCCAACCCACAGTTCGGCAACGATCTGGCGGCCGCCAGCGCTCGGCGCAAGCAGGTGCGCCAACAGGAGACCGCCCAACTGAAGAGCATCCTGAAGGAGGAGCTGAACGTGTTCGGCAACAAGGACGAAAAGACGGTTCCGCGCCCCAGCACCGCCGGGCAGCCCAAGTTCACCACCGAATGGGAAGGCGATAGCACGCGGGCGGATCAAGCCCTGGTCCCCAAAGAGCGCAAACCGAAAGGCCTGGGGCGCTTGTTCAAGGAGGAGGAAGAGGAAAAGGAATCATTCAAGGTGGAGTGATCCCCGCTGATCGGCACTGCGAGCTATCCACGATCTTCACCCCCGGTGGATCTTTACAGTCGAAAGCAACGCTGGAAGTTGGTGCTGGCCGCCGTAGCCGTGCTCATCGTCGGTGCGTCGCTTTTCTACAGCAACAGCATCGTGCGCAAGGTGCGCGATGAGGAACGGCGCAAGGTGGAGCTCTGGGCGGAAGCCGTGAAGAACCGCGCAGAACTGGTCAACTACACGGATCGGTTGTTCGATACGCTGCGTAACGAGGAACGCAAACGCGTAGAGCTGTATGCTGAAGCGCAGCAACGGCTCATCAGCGGTGACCTCAGCGATTTCTCGTTCCTGTTGAAGGTGGTGCAGGAGAACACCACCATACCGGTGATCATCGTGGATGACAGCGGTGCGGTGAAATTCAGCCGCAACATGGACCCGGCCATCGTGAAAGACCCCGAGCGGCTGCGTCGGGAAGTGAAGGCCATGGCCAGGATCCACAAGCCTATCGAGATCACCGTCTTCGGCAACGAGAAACAGTACCTCCACTACCAGGACAGCAAACTTTTCAGTGAGCTGCAGAAAGTGATGGACGGGATCATCAAGAGCTTCATCAGCGAAACGGTGATGAACACCGCGAGCGTGCCCGTGATCTACACCGATGGAACGCGGAAGAAAGTGATCGAACACGGCCACATCGAACCGGAAGTGATCGCCGATAGCGCGTTGCTCGCAAAGCGCATAGCGCAGATGGAAGCGGTGAACAAACCCATCGAGTTCGACCTGGGACCACGTGGCAAGCAGCTCATTTTCTTCGAGGAAAGCGTTGTCGTTACGCAGCTGCGCTACTTCCCCTATGTGCAGCTGCTGATCAT
This sequence comes from Flavobacteriales bacterium, assembly GCA_049289815.1. GTDB lineage: Bacteria > Bacteroidota > Bacteroidia > Flavobacteriales_F > PHOS-HE28 > PHOS-HE28. The sequence continues at coordinate 30,803 of JBATMK010000305.1, read as the reverse complement.
CGGATTGTTCCTGTTGGTGAGCTACGCGCTCTTCAGTGTGTTCCGCAACGCGGAGCAGAACCAGGTGTGGGTGGGCATGGCGAAGGAGACCGCGCACCAATTGGGCACTCCGCTCAGCTCGCTGATGGCCTGGACGGATCACTTGAAGAGCAAGGGCACCGAACCAGCCACGCTCAATGAAATGCGCAAGGACCTCGAACGCCTCGAGACCATCACCGAGCGCTTCAGCAAGATCGGATCAGCTCCGGACCTGCAACCGGAGAAGCTCTACCATGTGCTGCGCGCCACGGTGCTGTATCTGCGTCCGCGGTTACCAAGCCATGCGGCCATCGAAGTGCTGACCCCGGTAGACACGGATAGAAAGGTGCCCCTGAACACCGCCCTTTTCAGCTGGGTGATCGAGAATCTGATCCGCAATGCCATCGACGCCATGAAGGGCGAAGGCCGCATCACGATCGAGATCGTACCCGAAGGACCTCAATTGCACGTTGATGTCACCGACACCGGTCATGGTATTCCACAGGCAAAGCATCGTACGGTCTTCAATCCGGGATACACCACCAAGAAGCGCGGTTGGGGGTTGGGCCTATCGCTTACCAAGCGGATCATCGAGCAGTATCACGGAGGAAGGATATTCGTGAAGCGCAGCGCACCAGGAAAAGGGACAACCTTCAGGATAACGTTGAGGACCTGAGCCAATGTAAAATGAAGAACGTAGAACCGACGAACGTGAAACGCGGCCGCCCAGTGACGCCCCTCCATTGAGCTTTTTACATTCTGCATTCTACATTTTTCATTTTTCCGATGGCCGGCCTCTACTTCCATATCCCCTTCTGCAAGAGAGCCTGCACCTACTGCGACTTTCACTTCAGCACGACGCTGGACCGCATAGAAGCGATGAGCCAAGCGCTACGCACCGAGCTGATGCGCCGCATCCATGAACTACGCGGGGAAGCCGTGCGCACCATCTACTTCGGCGGCGGCACGCCCAGCCTGCTCCCCCCACGCGACTTGTCAGGCATCCTCAACGATCTGCGGAAGCAGGCACATGTAAGCGACGGTGCTGAGGTGACCATGGAGGTGAACCCCGATGATGTAAGCAAAGAGGCGATCACCTCGTGGAAGCGGATCGGCATCACGAGACTGAGCATCGGCATCCAGAGCTTCAACGATGAGCGCTTGCGGTTCATGGGCCGCGCACACGATGCGCAACAGAGCGTGCGCAGTTTGGAACTGATCTCGGCGGCAGGCTTCGGCAGTTGGACCATGGACCTGATCTACGGCCTGCCCGGAATGACCGAGGCGGAATGGACAAGCCAGGTCGAACAGGCGTTGTCGTTCAACCCACCGCACATCTCAGCGTACTGCCTCACCGTTGAGGCGCGCACCGCTTTGCACAAACAAGTGGAACGCGGCGAAGTGATCGCCGCTCCCGATGAAGACCAAGCGCGGCAGTTCGAGTTGCTGGGGGAACGCTTGGAGGCCGCAGGCTACGTCCACTACGAGATCAGCAACTATGGAAAGCCCGATCACTTCAGTCGGCACAACACCAGCTATTGGCAAGGCGTACCGTACATCGGCGTGGGGCCCAGCGCACACTCGTTCGATGGTACCGTGCGCCGTTGGAACATTGCGAACAACAATCGATACATCAACGCGGTGAACTCCGGCGGCATCTATTGGGAGGAAGAACGGCCCACTGTGCAACAACGCACCAACGAGCGCATCATGACAGGCCTGCGGACCATGTGGGGTGTGGACCTCGCGCAGCTCGAAGGCCTGACTTCCACCACCGACCGGACGATCGATGGCTACGCCGCCAGCGGTCATCTTATGCGCACCGGCAACCGCATAGTTTTGACCAGCGCAGGTAAGCTGCTTGCCGACCGCATCGCCTCAGACCTCTTCCTCACCCCACCCGCTGAACCGGAACCCGGAAGCCCGACCCGTCGGGATGCAAACACATGATCGCCGAGATCAGCCACCGCGACCACCACTTCCGTGTGGACCTCAGCAAGCCCATCGACCTGAGCATCGCCCTCCATGCCGGCACCCCTCAACTGCGCGCTTGGTGGGTGGATCCCGTGCGGATGGAACCTGTTGAAATGAGCGGCAAGAGGTTCTCCGTGGCCGATGGCGCGCCGGTGAACTTCCGCAATGTGTTCTTCAATCCGCATGGGCACGGCACACATACTGAAAGTGTTGGGCATATCGCGCGCGACGTCCACGCTGTCGGGGACCTTTTCAAGCGCTACTTTTTCACGGCCACGTTGATCACCATCGAACCCGAACAACAAGGTGGGGATCGCATCGTGACGGCCGTACAGATGCGCCAAGCACTGGGCGTGGACCGCCCGGAGGCGTTGGTGCTACGCACCTTGCCGAACAACCCTGACAAACGCACACGCGATTGGAGCGGCACCAACGCGCCGTACGTGGATGCTGCCGCGTGCACTTGGTTGCGCAGTGTCGGTGTGCAGCACTTCCTCTTGGACCTACCCAGCGTGGACCGCGAAGAGGATGGCGGAGCGCTTGCTGCGCACCATGCGTTCTGGGACCATCCTGCAACCACCGATCTCCAGCGCACCATCACTGAGTTGATCCATGTACCGGACCAAGTGCCCGATGGCGACTACCTCTTGGAGTTGCAACTGCCGCACTTCATGAACGATGCTGCACCCAGCCGGCCCTTGCTCTATACCATACTTCGATGACCCTCGAGGAATTGCGCGCGTATTGCGCGAAGAAGAAGGGCGTCACCTACGACACACCCTTCGGACCCGATGTGTTGGTGTTCCGTGTCATGGGCAAGATGTTCGCGTTAGCCCCGATCGACCTGTTCGAAACGGTGAACCTGAAATGCGATCCCGAACGTGCCATCGAACTACGCGAACGGCACCCGGGCATTGCGCCGGGCTACCACATGAACAAGCAGCACTGGAACACGGTAAGCACCACCGGTGATGTTCCCGACAAGCTCCTGCGCGAGCTGGTGGATCACAGCTACGAACTGGTGAAAGCCTCGCTTCCGAGGAAAGTTCGGGAGGAGATGTAGATCCCCTGCCATTGGACCGGAGCATCCGCTGGTGGCAAGCTCTACTTCTACCTTCGGCGCGGGATGTGATCTTGTACCAGCCGCCCTGTTCCTACATCCGAACCTCCACGCTTCATCATGCCTGATCGTAACATCGGTCGCGTCATCGTCGGATTCTTCCTGCGCGGTTTATTGCTGGTCGTACCCGTGGCTGGCATCATCTGGGCATCGCTTTACGTGCTCAACCTCGTGGACGGGATCATACCCGTCGGCATTCCGGGTCTTGGGATCTTGATCCTTGTTGTGAGCATCACGTTGATCGGTTGGCTCGGCAGCACCATCCTCTATGCTCCCTTGGCAAACCTTGGCGAAGACGTTCTGCAACGCATACCCTTCCTCAAGACGATCTATGCGGCGTTGAAAGACCTGATGGAGGCTCTCGTTGGGAACAAGAAGAAATTCGACCAGCCCGTTCTGGTGCGGATGATCAAGGGAGCGGAGATCGAAAAGCTGGGCTTCCTCACGCAGAACGATCTCTCCTTGCTGGGCATCCCCGGCAACAAGGTGGCGGTATACCTGCCGCACAGCTTCGCTTGGAGCGGGAACCTGTACATCGTGCCCGCCGAGAACGTGATCCCGATCAACGCCAGCGCCGGGGATGTGATGAAGTTCATCGTGAGCGGCGGCGTGGCCCAGATGGATGATGACGACCATGCGCACAAGTGACCTTGCGACACCCGGCACGTCCATTGCCATGGGCGGCCGCCGTAAAACCACCACACCCAACCCCGACCCCCGACCAAAACCCTTCCCCATGCGCTTCTTGACCTTCCTCGCCATATTGAGCTCGAGTTCCTTGATCCACGCCCAAACGGAGGTGCTCCAGAGCAGCTTGCCGTTCAGCGATGGCAACCACCCCACTGTGGTCGTTTCCTTCGACAATGCCCAGGCCGATGCCGTGGAGAGTTGGTACAAAAGCCAACTGAAGGACATCAGCGGCGATGTGAGCAACAAGAAGGAAGTGCGCGCCACCGGTGCGCGTGTTCCGGAAGTAGCTCAGGACACGCTCACGGTGCTCTGCAAGGGCGAGCAGAGCAAGAAGAACCCACGGGTGCAGCTGCACCTCGCGTACAAGGTGAACGGTGCATGGATCAGCAACACCAGCGATGCCAAACTGGTGGATGGCGCCAAGAAGCATGCGTACATGCTCGCTGTGCGGTACAAGAAAGAGTTGTTCAGCGCTGCGCTTGAAGCGGAGCAGAAGACGCAGGGACACCTTGAAAGCGAAATGGCCAATTTGGTGAAAGAGAAGGGCCGCGCAGAGAGCGGCATCGAGAAGAACCGGTCCAAGGGGGTGGAGGCACAACAGGAGAAGACACAAGCCGAAGCTGACCTGAAGACCAACGAATCAGCGGTTGCCGCCAAACATGCGGCCATGGGCACCTCACCTACGGAGGAGGAAGCCAAGGCCTTTCAAGTCCTGGTGAAGGATGGAACCAAGTTGCGCGAGAAGATCGAGAAGGAGAGCAAGAACATTGTGGAGGCCGAGGAGAAAGTGAAGGAGTTGGAGGGGCAGGTGAAGGACAACATCGCTGCGCAGGAGACCAAACAAAGAGCCATTGACGAGCAGGTCAGGAAAGTGGAGGAAGCGAAAAAGGCGCTCGATGATGTGAAGTGAGTTGGGAGTAAGGTGGTGAACGGCGAGGGGTGGGGCTGGCCTGCATCGTGAATACGTCGCTCCTACCTTTCCGCAATGCTTCAGAGCCGCCGCAACGCGCTGGTCGTGTTGCACATCACCATTTTCATCTGGGGGTGGACGGGGATCCTGGGGCGGCTGATCGAGCAGAGCACGTTCCCGCTCGTTTACACGCGCACGGCGATCGCGATCATCGGAATCGCGGTGCTGGGTGTTGCGATGCGGCAACCCTTGGGCTGGCGATCACCCGACCTGAAGCACTGGCTGTTGACAGGTCTCATCATTGCCGCGCATTGGATCACCTTCTACGGTGCGATCAAGATCAGCACAGCAAGCATAGCTGCGGGCTGCCTGGCCAGTAGCACGATGTTCACCGCGTTGCTGGAACCGTTCTGGTTCAAGCGGCGCATACGCGTGTACGAAGTGGTATTGGGCGTGGTGGTGATCGCCGCGCTGCTCATGATCTTCGGCTTGGAGACCGAGCACCGTTGGGGAATCGTGGTGGCCACCCTGAGTTCCTTGCTCAGTGCGTGGTTCAACGTGGTGAACGGCGTGCTGGTGAAACGCGACAACGCTTTCCGTATCGGCTTCTATGAAATGCTCTCCGTGGTGGTGGTGATGGGCCTTGCGTGTATGCTCCTCGGCGAACTCCCGCCACCGCTATGGACACTTGAGCCCCACCAGATCGGCTATCACCTGGCCCTTGGGATCGTTTGCACCACCATCGCCTTCACAGCCGGTATCGCGGTCATGAAACAACTGTCGCCCTTCACCGTGATGCTAGCGGTGAACCTCGAGCCGGCGTACACCATCATCATCGCCTTGCTCATCTGGCCGGAGAGCGAGAAGCTTCATCCGGGCAGCTACATCGGTTTCGCGATGATCATCATGTGCCTCCTGCTCAACGCTTGGTGGCAGCGGCGGCAGACCGTGAAGGAGGTATCGGAACCGGCGCCTTTGGTGCAAGGCTGATCCCCTCATCCCCTATCCGGTGGTCCACATAGTTCACGAAGAACTGCAACATCTCGTCGGTGGTGCGCATCAGTTTGCTGTCGGTGCCGCTGATAGCGCGCGGCGGGTGGAAGGCTTGGTCCGGACTGGAGTCGGTGTTGTCGAACGTCCCCTCCACATGGATCACGGTGCCGCGCATCAGGGGTAGCATCCGCTCAAACGTGTAGGTATACTGCCAACGGAAGTCCCAATCGTTGATGCGCACCAGCGGGATGGTATCGCCCTGCAAGGGGATCGCATACGCCACGAACCGCCTGCCCAACAAATGCATGTGCGGATTGATGCTCAGCACGCTGATGTCCTCCGTCAATGTCAGGGATGTTCGGAACGTCTTCACTTCGCCGGGCTCCAAATGCAGTGGTGGGACAATGGGTGTATGCGTGCTGCCCATGGCAAGTTCGCGCAACGGACGTTCGGGCGCGTGGGAGGCGAAGTACAGGTTGAAGCGTGACCGATCGATCGTGTCGCGCGAAGACGGTCCATAGTGCAAGGTGTTCACGAGGAAAGCACCGTGCGAACGGATGTGCAGCCCACCAATGCCCTCGGGATAGGTCTGGGCAGCCATGCCGGGGAGATAGTTGATCGCGCTGGGCACGAGCGCAGGCCAGGTGCCATCGTCATTCATCACCTGCAACCACGCGAAGGCATCAACCCCTTCCACTTGTTCAGCATCGAGGTAGGCCGATCCCGCGAAAGGGTCGCCCTTGGCGCCAGCGGCGTAGTTGATGAGACCGCCGTTCATGTGGTGCACAGCGCGTCGGTTGCCCGGCACGAATTCAATGGCGCGGAGGAACGTATCGCGCGGCAGCGCGAACGCAGCCTTGGTGATCACGAACCGGTCCTTGGCATCGCCGGGAATGGGGAACGTGTCCGGCAACCACACCACCGCGTCCGGCGTTCCGAGCATCGACCCATCAGCATACCGCGGTGGCACGGGCATCCGGGCCGTGTCCCCCGGTAGTGCACCCTGATCCACCCACTTCGCCAGCAAGGCGATCTCACGGGGTTGTAGAACACGTTCACCGAGGAAGCGCGCGTAGGTTGTGTCGGCCGGCCAGGGCGGCATGTAGCCTGCGGTCGTCACCTTCTTGATCGTCTTCACCTTGCGCCGCACATCCGAGTATGTGATCAGCGAGAACGGCCCCGCTTGTCCGGGGCGATGACAAGGCACGCAGTTGACGTGGACAATGGGTGCAATGTGCTCCGCGAAAGTCACGGTATCGGGTAGCGTATGGATGGACGCTGTGTCCGGCTTGCCTTCACCGCATCCAACAAGAACAGCCAGCAACGCAGCGCACGGGCCGGATCTCATGGGGCAGGAATGTTGTCGCACTCAACAATGCACCCGAGTGCTTTCACCTCAGCGATCGGCTGCGGCGCGTTCAAGGCGAACGCGCTCAGCGCATCGCGGAGATAGTGCTCGTTTGCGGTTCGCTTCCGGCCTTCGCGCACCGCACTGTTGTCCAAGGCACCATGGTAAAGCACCTTGCCGCCAAGAGCCACCAAGAATGATTCGGGCGTCACACGGGCGCGCAATGCACTGGAGATATCGCACTTGGGGTCCATGACCTGTACAAAGGCGAAGTCATGCCTTCGAGCGAATGCCGCAGCACTGTCGCGAACGATGTACGGTCCGGTATAGACCCCAACCATGTTCACGCCCGGTGGCAACGAGCCCTGGAGACTATCGAGGAAGGGGACGTAACCCAATGTCATGGGACACTCGGGATCGATGGTGATGTACAAGGTGGCCTTGGAGCCCTCCATAAGACCGATCGCGGTCGTCTCCCCGTGCAAGTCTTCGAACATCAAATGATCCATCTCGACGCATGTCATATCGTGAACATGGGAAGGTTCGGCGCATGCGCACCATAGCGTGCTCAGGCCCATCGCCAGTGGAAGGCTGCGTGAAATCTGCACGGAAGCGAAGGTACCCGCCGCGATCGCGTCCCTTGCGCAAGCCTGCTTTTCCATCTTTGCGCCCCGCTACGTCGAAGATTTCCAGGACGGAAGCGCACGAACATGAGCACCGGAGAAGACAGACTGAAAACCCTTATCGGCCATGCCAAGGAGTATGGCTTCGTGTTCCCCAGCAGCGAGATCTACGATGGCCTGAGCGCCACGTACGATTACGGCCCGTACGGAGCAGAGCTGAAGAACAACATCCGCCAGTACTGGTGGGCTGCCATGACCAGGCTCAACGAGAACATCGTTGGTCTCGACGCAGCTATCTTCATGCATCCCACCGTTTGGAAGGCCAGCGGTCATGTGGACGCGTTCAACGATCCCCTGATCGACAACAAGGACAGCAAGAAGCGCTACCGCGCCGATGTGCTGCTGGAAGACCACCTGGCCAAGTACCAAGACAAGGTGGAGAAGGAAGTGGAGAAGGGAAAGAAGCGCTTTGCGGAAGGATTCAACGAAGAACAATTCCGCGCAACGAACCCCAACGTGCTCCGCGCGCAGGAGCGCATCAATACGGTGGAAGGAAGAATGAAGTCGGCATTGGAAGCGAACGACCTCGCCGCCATCCGCCAGCTCATCATCGACGAGGAGATCAAGTGCCCCGTGAGCGGCACTGCCAACTGGACGGAAGTCAGGCAGTTCAACCTGATGTTCGCCACCGAGCTGGGCAGTGTGAGCGGCGAGAGCAGCACGATCTACCTGCGGCCGGAAACGGCACAGGGCATCTTCGTCAACTTCCTGAACGTGCAGAAGAGCGCGCGCATGAAGATCCCCTTCGGTATCGCGCAGACAGGCAAGGCCTTTCGGAACGAGATTGTGGCGCGGCAGTTCATTTTCCGCATGCGGGAGTTCGAGCAGATGGAGATGCAGTTCTTCGTGAAGCCCGGCACCGAGATGGAGTGGTACAACAGCTGGAAGCAGAAGCGCATTGCGTGGCACCGCGCATTGGGCATGCCCGCCGACAACTACCGCTTCCATGATCACATCAAGCTGGCGCACTACGCGAACGCGGCGTGTGACATCGAGTTCAAGTTCCCGTTCGGCTTCAAGGAACTCGAGGGCATCCACTCACGCACCGACTTCGACCTGAGCAGCCACGAGAAGCACAGTGGCCGCAAGCTCCAGTACTTCGATCCGGAGACGAATGAGAGCTACGTGCCTTACGTGGTGGAAACTTCCATCGGCTTGGACCGCATGTTCCTGGCCGTGTTGAGCGCTGCGTACGAGGAGGAGAAACTCGCTAATGGTGAGGACCGTGTTGTGCTCCGCATCCCAGCGCCTCTTGCTCCTGTGAAGATCGCGGTGCTCCCGTTGATCAAGAAGGATGGACTTCCGGAGAAGGCGCGCGCGATCATCGATGAACTGAAACTGGCGCACAACTGCCAGTACGACGACAAGGACAGCATCGGCAAGCGTTACCGCCGCCAGGATGCCATCGGTACGCCATACTGCATCACGGTGGACCACGACACGCTGACGGATGAGGCCGTGACCATCCGTGACCGTGATACCATGCAACAGGAACGCGTGAAGATCACCGAGCTGGACCGCATCGTGAGCGAGAAGGTGGACCTGCGGAAGTTGTTGAAGCAGTTGTGATCTTCGGGGCCCATGCCCCGCCACCGGAAGAAGCGCCCTGCCTGCCTGAACTGCGGCACTGAACTGCGCGCCGAGTTCGAGTTCTGCCCCCATTGCGGCCAGGAGAACCACGACCTGCGTGTTCCCTTCAAGACCTTCCTCTATGAGTTCATCGAAACGCTCACGCACTTCGATACCAAGCTCTGGAACACGCTGAAGGTGATCTTCACCAAGCCGGGGCAGTTGACGAAGGACTATGTGGAAGGGAAACGGGCGCGGTATGTTCACCCGGCGCGGTTCTACGTGTTCGTCAGCGTCATCTTCTTCGCCCTCCTGACCGTTTGGCTGGATCGCGCGGTGGGATCGAACAAGGCATTGAGGACAAACACTGAAGGTGACCCTCGCCTTCGCACGGCCAAGCTGAGCAACATTTTGTCCGACAGTATGGCGCAAGCCCTGGCGTGGGACAGTTTGGGAATGGGCCGGTTGGAGGTGAACATCCCGATCGATGCTCCGTTCTACAAACCCGTAGCGTTCCGTTTGCGCACCCCGACGGGAGCGGCTCTTGACTCGCTGCTTTCGGCCAGTCCAAGCGACACGCTCCCAGGAACGCGCGTTGCTTTGCGTTCGGCCCTTGGGCGGCTTCCGGATGCCGATAGTTTGAACGTTCCGTACCGGGTCTTCTTGAACGGGTTGTTGACCTCGTTCTCCAAGAGGAGCGAAGAGGCGATCTTCCGCAAGGGCGACATCACGGATGCGGATGTGGATTCGCTATTGGGGGACCAGCGCGATTCCGCGAGCTGGTTCGAACGCCGTGCCATCCGTTCCCTTGGTCGCTTGGACCTGACAACAGCAGCCGGCAAGGAACAGCTTGGCCACTCGGTGGTGAAAGCCGTGTCGGTCGTGATGTTCATCCTGATGCCGTTCACTGCCGTGTTGCTGCTGTGGATCTTCTTCCGCAAGCGCTTTTACTGGGAGCACCTGATCTTCTCGGTGCATATCCACACGATCTACTTCCTCTTCTTCATCGTTGTATTGCTCGCTGCCCTCTGCACGCCGGGTGATTGGCCGTCGTGGACCGCCCCGGTGATCGTCTTGTGCTGTCTGGCATATCTGCTTGTGTGCCTAAGGCGGGTCTATGGCAAGAATTGGCCGTCAACAGCGATGCGTTTCCTGTTGATGAGCGTTCCGTACCTCGCGGCCTTCATCCTGCTGCTGGCCATCGGGCTGGTTTGGGGCTTCTTCTCGTTGTGACCCCGCGTGGAGTGAAGCGCTATTTTCGCCCTCCCTTCGCCGGAAGGGCACCTACCCAGGTGGCGGAATTGGTAGACGCGCTGGTCTCAAACACCAGTGATCTTAACAATCGTGCGGGTTCGACTCCCGCCCTGGGTACGAAGACATGTGGCCATGTGCTCATGTGGCCATTTGCACATGGGCACATGGCCACATGAGCACATGAACACATGCAAAAAGACGACCTCGTCTTCGCCGATGTGCTCAAACAGGAGCGCTACGATAGGGCCTACCTCAAGATGGCGACGGAGTGGGCGAAACTGAGCCGCTGTACCCGCAAACAGGTCGGTGCGCTGATCGTTAACGAGGGTATGATCATCAGCGATGGATACAACGGCACCCCAACCGGCTTTCCCAACGATTGCGAGGACGTGACCGGCCTGACCCACTGGTACGTGCTGCACGCTGAAGCGAACGCGATCATGAAAGTGGCGCGGAGCACCAACAATGCCCGGAACGCCACGTTGTACCTCACCCATTCGCCGTGCAAGGAGTGCAGCAAACTGATCCTGCAGGCCGGTATCAAGCGGCTGGTGTACATGCAAGCCTATAAGGATCCGACCGGTCTCGAATTCCTGGAACGCGGCGGTGTGCGGATCACCTGCATCGACCCGTTGTAACACTCCCGGACGATCGGGATGGAACACATGAACGAACAGCGCCCCACTTTCACCCTATTGATGCCTTTGATGCTGGCCCTTGCCTTGGGAACCGGGCTTGTCATCGGATACCTGAGTGGTGGCCAGCACAGTTCAGGGGCCGCTGCCATTTTCGATCGCGCACCCTCGCCCAGTGAGAAGATCGGGCAAGTGATCGACCTGATCGAGCGCGACTACGTGGACAGTGTAGAGGAAGGCCGGCTTACGGACGAAGTGATCCAGGATCTGCTACAGCGCCTCGACCCGCACAGCTATTACCTCAGCACCGAGGATCTCCGGGCCGCGGTGGAGCCGCTGGAAGGGAGCTTCGAGGGCATCGGTGTGGAGTTCACCATACAGCGCGATACCATCATCGTGATCGCTCCGGTGGAAGGCGGTCCGAGCGCTGCGTTGGGCATACTCGCAGGCGACCGCATCGTGAGCGCGGACGGTAAGAACCTCGCAGGGGTGGGTATCACGAACGAGGATGTGATGAAGCATCTGCGCGGACCGGGCGGCAGTACGGTGACGATCGGCTTGATGCGCAAAGGGAAGAACAAGCCTTTCGATGTGGAAGTTGAGCGCGGTAAAGTTCCGATCAACAGCGTGGCGGTGGCGTTGATGACCGACCAGAACACAGGCTACATCAAGGTGGTGCGCTTCGCGAAGACCACCACCGAGGAATTCGCCGAAGCGGCGGAGAAACTGCTGGGCCAAGGCATGAAGCGTCTCGTACTGGATCTGCGTGGGAACGGTGGTGGATACCTGGATGCGGCGATCGCCATGGCGGACGAATTCCTGCCCAAGGGTTCGACGATCCTCTATACCGAGGGGCGCAACCATCCGCGGAAAACGGACAGGGCCACGACCATGGGGGTGTTGGAGGAAATTCCTCTGGCCGTGCTGATCGATGAGGGATCGGCCAGTGCGAGCGAGATCGTGGCGGGCGCCATCCAGGACAATGATCGTGGGACCATCATCGGCAGACGCACGTTCGGCAAGGGCCTGGTGCAGGAACACCGGGATCTGCCCGACAGCAGTGCGGTGCGACTGACCACCGCCCGCTACTACACCCCCAGCGGCCGAAGCATCCAGAAACCGTACGGCGAGGGGATCGATTATGATGAGGATTACTCGGAGCGTACCCAGCACGGCGAACTCCTCTCGGCGGACAGCATCAAGGTGGATTCCGCCCAGATCTTCACCACCAAGGGCGGACGCACCGTATTCGGCGGTGGCGGTATCGTACCGGACGTGTTCGTTCCAGCGGATACGGCCCAAGGCTCGGGCTACTTGAGTGAACTGGTCTTCACCGGGACCCTGAACCAATTCGCCTTCGACCTGGCCGACCGGGATCGTCGGAACTTTGAAGTCATGGGCTCTGCCCAGGCATTCCGCACCGGCTACCAAGTGCAGGAGCCCGTGCTCTCGGAACTGGTCCAATACGCTTCGCACGAGGGCATACCCCCCCGGGCCGGGGAATACCAACGGAGCAAGCGCATCATTGCGCAACGATTGAAGGCCGCGATCTCCCGCAATATCTGGGGCAATGAAGGGTACTACCCGATCGCGCTGGAGTCGGACAGCATCTTCCTGAAGGCAGTGGAGCGCCTCGGCCGTTGAAGCCGATCGACCGGAAAACGAGAAGGGGGCCTTGCGGCCCCCTTGTTCGTTAATGCAATGCCCGGTTCAGTGGGCGGCCTCCTCCACTTTCGTGGCGGCGCTGTCCACCATGGTGGCGGCAGCAGCAGCAGCACTGTCAGCGGCGGCTTGGGCCTTGGCCTCAGCCTCCTTCATTGATTGCTCCAGAGCATTGGCGATGCTGTCGGCCGTAGCCTTGGCAGCAGCTTCCATTTGTTCTGGGGTTTGTCCGCTGCCGCAAGCAACGAAGAGGCTCGCAACCACGGCGAGCACTGCGAACTTCCTGATCATTTCCTGTCTTGTTTTGGTGAAAGTGGGGGCGAATGTAAACTTTTCATCCATCCGCCAACCATCCGCGCCGGAACCACCGGGTTATCTTTCGCCCTTCAACACGGGAACAACCCTAAAAGACATCGCCATGGCCTATACACTCCCGGAACTACCCTACGCTCATAACGCGCTGGAACCCCACATCGACGAGGCAACCATGCATATCCACCATGGGAAGCACCACAATGCGTACGTGACCAATCTGAACAAGGCTCTCGAAGGCAGCAACACCAGCGATAAGTCGCTGGAGGATCTGATGAAGGGCATGGACATGAACAATATGGCCGTGCGGAACAACGGTGGCGGCCACTACAACCACAGTCTCTTCTGGCAGGTGATGGCCCCCGGGGCCGGTGGTGCACCCGATGGAGAACTATCAGCGGCCATCAACACGGCCTTCGGAACGTTCGACGGGTTCAAGGAGAAGTTCGCGGCCGCTGGTGCTACCCGTTTCGGCAGTGGGTGGGCGTGGCTATGCGTTCACAAGGGTGGGAAAGTCGAGGTGTGCAGCACACCGAACCAAGACAATCCATTGATGCCCAACACGGGCTGTGGAGGCACTCCGGTCCTTGGTTTGGATGTTTGGGAACATGCCTACTACCTGCACTACCAGAACCGTCGCCCGGATTACATCAGCGCTTGGTGGAACGTGGTGAACTGGAAGGAGGTCGCCCGGCGCTACGCAGCGGGTAAGTAGGCCCCTTCCCATAGGTCGGTCCATGGAGAGCAGGCCGCCTGCTTACTTTCAGCCCGATGCGTGTTGTCGCTTTGGCCTTGCTGATGCTAACAGCCTTGACCGGGCATGCGACTGCTGCCGGACCGTACCACAATGGCACGGAAGACGGTGATGCGGACCGATTGGACAGCCTGGCAACCATTGTCCAGCGCACAGATGCATCGATCCAGGAAAACGAAAGGCTGACGTCGGTGCTGCTTGCTATTGCTCTGGGTCCTTTTGGTGGGCACCGCCTATACCTCGGTACAGGGGCGAAGGTGCCGATCATTTACACCCTTACACTGGGCGGTGGCTTCGGTGTGCTGCCAACCATGGACCTGGTGCACCTGTTGCTGAAGAAGGATCTTGAGCCCTATCGCAACAACACGCAAGTGTTCATGTGGGCGAAGCCACGCACCGGACAGATCACTCCACCGTGACGGACTTGGCCAAATTGCGGGGTTGATCCACGTTGCACCCCCGCATCACGGCAATGTGATAGCTGATGAGCTGCAGCGGAATGGACGCCAGCAATGGCACCAGGCAATCCGGTGCATCGGGGATCTCGATCACGTGATCGGCAAGCCCCTTGACCACCGTATCCCCCTCTGTCACAATGGCGATGATCTTGCCCTTACGCGCCTTCACCTCCTGGATGTTGCTCACCACCTTTTCGTAGCTGGCACCCTTGGTGGCGATCACGAAGACGGGCATTTCCTCGTCGATGAGTGCGATGGGTCCGTGCTTCATTTCGGCGGCCGGATAACCTTCCGCGTGGATGTAACTGATCTCCTTCAGTTTCAGGGCACCCTCCAGCGCGACCGGGAAACAGAAGCCGCGCCCGAGGTACAAGGCGTTCGCCGCGTTCTTGTAAATGTCGGCGATGTACTTCACGTGCGCCTCGGTGGTCAGCACCTTCTCCACCTTGCCGGGGATGGCATCGAGTTCGTTCAACAGACGATAGAACGTGCTGCCACTGATCGTGCCCTTCTTCTGGCCGATCATCAATGCCATCAACGTGAGCACCGTGACCTGCGCAGTGAAAGCCTTGGTGCTGGCCACGCCGATCTCGGGTCCGGCATGCGTGTATGAACCCCCATGGGTCGTCCGCGCGATGCTCGACCCCACCACATTGCAGATACCGATGATCGTCGCACCACGGCCCTTGGCCATTTCGATGGCCGCCATGGTATCGGCAGTTTCTCCGCTCTGGCTGATCGCGAGAACGATATCGTCCTCGTTGATGATGGGATTGCGATAACGGAACTCGCTGGCATACTCAACTTCAACGGGGATCCGCGCGAGTTCCTCGAAGAGGTATTCGCCCACCAGGCCAGCATGCCAACTCGTGCCGCACGCCACCACGATCACACGCTTCGCGTTCACGAACTTCTGCTCGTAATCCTTGATGCCCCCGAGCATCACCTCTCCCTTGGCCAGATTCAAACGGCCACGCATGGAATCCCGGATGCTGCGGGGTTGCTCATGGATCTCCTTGAGCATGAAATGGTCGTAGCCCCCTTTCTCCAAAGCCTCCAGGTGCATCTCCAATTCCTGGATGAAAGGTGTCTTTTCCTGGTTCTTGATGTTGCGGATGCGCAAGCCCTTTTTCCGGTCGATCACAGCTATCTCCCCATCCTCCAAGTACACCACGTTCTTGGTGTACTCAACGATCGGGGTGGCGTCACTGGCAACGAAATGCTCACCGTTCTCGCCGATGCCGATCAACAACGGGCTGCTCTTGCGTGCAGCCACAAGCACATCGGGGTTCTTGCGGTCCAGCAGCACGATCGCGTATGCGCCGACCACACTGTTGAGCGCCAGGCGTACAGCTTCCGGCAGGTCCACGTTCTCGGTGCGTTGGATATCATCGATCAAATGCACCAGCACCTCCGTGTCCGTGTCGCTCTTGAACACGTGCCCACGGTGCTTCAACTCTTCCTTGATCGGCGCGTAATTCTCGATGATGCCATTGTGGATCAGCGCGAGATCACCACTCGTGCTCACATGCGGGTGCGCGTTCACATCGTTCGGTGCGCCATGCGTGGCCCACCGCGTGTGCCCAATTCCGATGCTCCCAAGGACCGGCGAACCGTTCACATGCGACTCCAGATCGCTGACCTTCCCTTGGCATTTGTGCAGGACCAATTTGCCATCGTGGATCAGCGCGACACCAGCGCTATCATAACCACGATACTCCAACCGGCGCAAGCCGTTGATCAGGATCGGGTATGCCCTTTCGTCGCCGACGTAGGCCACAATTCCGCACATGGCAGGATCAATAAGTGGTGAAAGTAAGTCG
Organism: Flavobacteriales bacterium; assembly: GCA_049289815.1. Classification (GTDB taxonomy): domain Bacteria; phylum Bacteroidota; class Bacteroidia; order Flavobacteriales_F; family PHOS-HE28; genus PHOS-HE28. The sequence goes on along the minus strand of JBATMK010000305.1, from coordinate 14,600 downwards.
TAGCCGGGTCGGGGTAACGGGGTGTTCGGGACCGCCGAACACCGCTCTGTTGCCCGACACGCCATTGAAGCCTGGGACGATCTGCAATCCGGTGTTCGGGTAATCACCTTGGATCAACCCTTGCACGTAACGCGTGAGATTGAAACGGTACTCCTGGGCTGTCGCATCATAAAGCCCCCCGATCTGGCCGATACCCGATGTTTGGTCGGGAAGCGCGGTGTCCTCCCCTTCGTCGTTCTTGCGGAAGGCGAAAATGATGCTCGGAGGCGGGTTCTCCACCACGTAGTCGCCAGCGATCGGCATGATCAGCTCGGCCTTCGCCACAACGTCAAGGCCTTCATTCGCGAAGTCTTGGATGTGGGGGAGATCCAGCACGACCCTCGCCCCGCCGAAGGTCTGCAGATAGTCGAGTTTCTGGCCCCGCGTGCTGTCCGCCAACACGTTCAACAAACCTGGATCCGTTGCCTGTTGGAAGTCACGGTTCACGAAGGTGTACCGGGCGCTGTTGCTGTTGATGGCGAAGTCGTAGGCCAAGGTGTCCTCTGCACCAACAGTAGTGTCGTGGTAGTAGAGCGTCAATTTCGAATTACCGGCTTCAAGCGGGAAGTTCAACAAGCCCCCTTTGCCAGGGACGGTTTGTGGCGATACGCTCAGCACAAGGCCTTTCAGGAATAGCAGAAAGTTCGTGTTGTTCTCCAGATCGCTTGTTCCCCACGCGGACATAAGTCGTTGGGCGAACACATCTTCCAACCTTAATCGCAACTGGGCCGGCAGTGAATCACCGCCGATGTGCGGACCCTCGAAGGGACGTGGGGTGATGGGGACCCCCTTTTCGCGCATCAGATCGCCCTGTAGTGTCACTGGGATGCGATCGCTCTTGTAAGTGGTATCCGCGCTTGCCGACAGATCCTCCCCCAATTCATGAACATGGAATTCCTGTGGGGTCAGGTTGCCGTACACAGGACTAAGGCCGTCGTAAACAAGCGAGAGGACGACTGAATCGGCCACAAGCGCCGTTGTGTTCTGCCCTTGGCCCACGCTGTTCGACGTCAGGCGCACCTGCACGGCTATTCCTGCTTGCAGCAACCCGAACTGCCGGTCCACATAAGAACCGAGAACATTCCGGCTGAGCGCACTGGTACGCACGGGCTCGTCCGTCACAGTACGCGCCAATACAGAGATGGTATCGGTCTCGAAAAGGCCCAACTGAGCATCAGCAGGAATGAGGTCGAGGCCTAGATCGTCCTCCGGCTTTTGGCAGCCTTGTAAGAGCACCAATGTGCCCAAAAGAAGAGCGGCCCAGCTTGTGGGCCGCCCGAATTGGCTCGGATGTTTGCGCTTCAACTTCACACCAGTGCTTCCTCCAGGATGGCGGCATAGAAATCGGCCATGGCCGCAACATGCTGGTCCGGACCTACATAGTCCAAGGCAGGCTTGCCGCTGTTGTCCACGGCTGCGTTGAGGTCCTTCGGCAGTTTGGCGCTGCCCTTCACCACAGCATCGCACAATCCGAGACCGAACTTGTACAACTCATCGGTGTTCGGCTTGTTCAATGCGCTCACGAGGTTCTTGTCGAAGCCTTCCATGGTCAACTTCTTGGCGAGATCCTTGTCCAGGGCTTCCTTCTTGTCGTCGTACACACTGAAAACGAGCTTGGCGTTCTCGAAGTGTGGATCATCCGTAAAAAAGTGGCGGATGTACAAGGGGATGAAAGCGGTCATCCAACCGTGGCAGTGGATGATGTCCGGCACCCAACCCAGCTTGCGCACGGTTTCCAGCACACCCCGGCAGAAGAACACGGCGCGTTCATCGTTGTCCTTGTAGAAATCGCCGTTGGCATCGTGGGTAACCGCCTTCCGCTTGAAATACTCCTCGTTGTCGATGAAGTAAACCTGCATGCGGGCGTTGGGCACACTGGCCACTTTGATCAGCAACGCGTGATCGGTGTCGTTGATGATCAAGTTCATACCGCTCAGGCGGATCACCTCGTGCAACTGGTGCCGACGCTCGTTGATATTGCCCCACTTGGGCATGAACGTGCGGATCTCGTTGCTGCGATCCAGCATGCCTTGTGGCAACTGGCGTGCTGTCCTCGCCATTTCGGGGCCATCGAGGAAGGGGTTGATGGCTTGCGAGATGGTGAGGACTTTCGTGTTCTTCAGGCTCATGTGTGTGAAAGGGGAATTGCGGGGACAAAAATATAGAAAAAAAGGGGGGGCTTCAACAGCGGGGCATAGTTTAGGCGCCGTTGCTCGGGCTTGCAAAGCCCGTCAGACTTGCAGTTCATCACCGATCCCGCAGCCGCGAGCGAGTGGAGCGCCCAACAGCGGCGCCAGCGCTCAACCATAGGCTTCGTTCCTACCATGGGAGCGCTCCATGCTGGACACATGTCCCTGATCGCCAAGGCTAAGTCCGAACACCGCGCCGTGGCCTGCAGCGTTTTCGTTAATCCCCTCCAGTTCAACAACCCCGACGACCTTGCCAGGTACCCCAGACAACCCGAGGAGGACCGGAAACTTGCCCTCGATGCTGGCTGCGACATGTTCTTCGCCCCTCAAGAGCAGAGGATATATGCTGGACACGGCGCGCGCCACTATGAACTGGACGGACTCGACACGGTATTGGAAGGAGCGGCTCGCCCCGGCCATTTTCAGGGCGTAGTGAACGTGGTGGAGCGGCTGTTCCACTACGTGCGGCCCGATGCTGCGTACTTCGGCGAGAAGGATCGGCAGCAACTGGCCGTTCTTCAGCATGTCGCAAGCGCATTGCGCTGGCCGGAAGCCGTGGTTGGTTGCGCCACTGTTCGCGATCCGGATGGGCTGGCCCTGAGCAGCCGCAACCTGCGCCTATCACCGGAAGAGCGCAAGCAGGCCACGATCTTGTTCAAAGCCTTGTCGCTCTTGGCCGGGAATGCCTTCAGCGCATCCGTTGCCGAAGCCCGGGCCGCTGGGCTTGCCGCTCTGGCCCAACAACCCGCCGTCCGGTTGGATCATTTGGAGATAGTGGACATTGCCAGCATGCGACCCATCACGGAATGGGAGCAACGCACGGAAGCGCTGGCCGTGATCGCAGCACACGTGGGTCCTGTGAGGCTGATCGACAACATCACACTGCGCCGATAACTTCGCCGGCACCATGGCCGGGGCGGTTCCCTGAAAAGCGTTCGCCGGCCCACTTCGTACGCATCGCATGACCATTGAAGTGCTTCGTGCCAAGCTCCACCGGGTAACGGTTACCGAGGCGGACATCAACTACATCGGGAGCATCACCCTCGACGAGGATCTTGTCACCGCGGTCGGTTTCGTGGAAGGCGAGAAAGTACAGGTGCTGAACGTGAACAACGGAGATCGTCTGGAAACATACGTCATCAGGGGACCCCGTGGAAGCGGTGTGGTCTGCATGAACGGCCCGGCTGCCCGGCGTGTGAGCGTTGGCGATGTGATCATTGTGGTGGCCTATGCGCACATGACCCTGGAGGAAGCCAACGTGTACAAGCCGACCATCGTTTTCCCGGATGAGACGACGAACAAACTGAGATCTTGAGCAATTCCTGACCGTGTCCACAGCATGAAAAAGGCGGTCATCGGGTTCTTGAAGCTGGCTGTTCCCATCGGACTGGGCATCTGGCTGGTGATCTACTTCTACCGCCAACTGGACCATGGACAACGTGAGCAGCTCTTCACGGCTTTCCGCGCTGCCGACCTGAAGTGGTTGTTCGCCTCCGTGGTGATCGGTTGGCTGAGCCACATGAGCCGTGGTTGGCGTTGGCGGTACTTGCTGGAACCGATGGGTTACACCCCGGGTTTCTGGAACTGCTACCACGCCGTGATGAACGGCTACTTCATGAACATGCTGGTGCAACGCGCCGGCGAGGCAAGTCGTGCAGTATCGCTGTACCGCAGCGAGGGCGTACCCTTCGAGAAGGGCTTCGGGAGCATCCTTGCCGAACGGGTCATTGATATGGGTATCGTGCTGGTCATTGCGGCAATCACCCTATTGCTGCAGTTGGACAAGATCGATGTCTTCCAAGCACGGATCGCTGCCTTCCGCGCGGGTCAAGGCCCTAGGGTGGAAACCGGGGCTCCGTGGTGGGCATGGGCACTGCTCATCCTTCTTGTGCTCGGTATCGCTGTAGGTCTTTGGTTGCTCATTACCCGTCCGGTCCTGCGCACGAGGTTGAAAGACACCGTAAGGGGTTTCGTGGATGGTCTGCGCTCCGTACTGCGCATGCGCCGGAAAGGCGCGTTCATTTTCCACACGTTGCTCATCTGGGCGCTCTACCTGGCTATGTTCTGGGTGGGTTTCTTCGCGTTGCCCAGCACCGCGGAAGTGCCAGTGGCAGGTGTCCTCGCCGGATTCATCGCGGGGTCACTGAGCATTGTGCTGGTGCAAGGTGGCATCGGTGTCTACCCCGCGTTCGTTGCGTTGATCGTAAGTGTATACATGACGGTTCCCGAAGGCGGCGACCTTCTTCAGCCCGAAGCGCTGGCCATGGGGTGGTTGCTCTGGCTGGCACAAACGGCCATGGTGATCGTCCTTGGTGGCGTGTCTTTACTTTTCACAGCATCCGCCCGACGACGGACGACCACATGACCGCACCGCAACCCAACGCCCATGCCCTCGCCCAGAAGAATTCTGAAGCGCGGATCATGGATCTTACCCAAACGCGGCGGATGCTCAACGTGTGGCGCCTCAAGGGCGATCGCATCGTCTTCACCAACGGCTGCTTCGACATCCTCCACCGTGGGCATGTGCACTACTTGAACGAAGCTGCCGCGTTGGGACATCGCTTGGTGATCGGCCTCAACAGCGACGCCTCGGTGAAACGGCTGGGCAAATCACCTGATCGGCCGCTGAACGATCAGGAAAGCCGGGCCTTGGTGCTGGCTGCCCTGCGCTGCGTGGATGCCGTGGTGATCTTCGATGAAGACACGCCCCTGGAATTGATCACCGCACTGAAACCCGATGTACTGGTGAAGGGCGGCGACTGGGAACCGGAGCAGATCGTGGGCAGCAACGTGGTGCTGGCCAATGGGGGCCAAGTGCATTCGCTGGCTTTCGTCAATGGGTTCTCCACAACAGCCTTGGTGGAGAAGATCAAGCATGGCTAAGGTCCGCTCGGCGTTCGTGTGCCAGAACTGCGGCACCAGCTACGCCCAATGGCTGGGACAGTGCGGCAACTGCAGGGAGTGGAACACCTTGGTTGAAGAAGTGGTGGATCGGGTGGAAGAAAAGCGGGCAATGCCCTCGGGCTTGAAAGCGCGCAACCCGAAACCGATCGCCATCGATGCGATCCCCATGGAAGATGGCCCGCGCATCTCCATGGGCGATGCCGAACTGGACCGGGTCCTTGGCGGCGGCATCGTACCCGGCAGTATCGTGCTGGTGGGCGGTGAGCCCGGTATCGGAAAGAGCACCTTGCTGTTGCAGACCGCCCTGCGTGCACCGGGCCTGCGTACACTGTATGTGAGCGGTGAAGAAAGCGAGCATCAGATCAAGATGCGCGCTGAGCGCTTGGAGGCTGGGAACCCGAAGCTGTCTGCCACCTGTTTCATCCTTACTGAAACGAACACGCAGAACATCTTCAAGCAGGTGGAAGACTTGAAGCCCGGGCTGGTGGTGATCGACAGCATTCAAACCCTGCATACTGCAGTGCTCGACGCAAGCCCGGGCAGTGTCGGGCAGGTGCGCGAATGCACCGCAGAGCTTCTACGACTTGCCAAGACAACCGGCATCCCGGTGGTGCTGATCGGTCATATCACCAAGGAAGGCCTGCTTGCTGGCCCGAAGGTGCTGGAGCATATGGTCGATTGCGTGTTGCAGTTCGAGGGCGACCGCGATCACGCATATCGCCTCCTGCGTCCATTGAAGAACCGCTTCGGCAGCACCAACGAACTGGGCATTTACGAGATGCGCGGCAGTGGTTTGTCGGAAGTGGCCGATCCGAGCCAGGTGCTCTTGGGCCAACGCGGTGAGCGCCCGAGCGGAGTGGTGGTTTCCGTGACCATGGATGGGGGTCGTCCGTTATTGATCGAGGTACAGGCGTTGGTGAGCAGTGCGGTCTATGGCACACCACAACGCAGCGCCACCGGCTTCGATCTGCGGCGGATGAACATGTTGCTGGCCGTGCTGGAGAAACGCTGTGGTTTCCGGCTCGGCCAGAAGGATGTTTTCCTGAACCTGGCAGGCGGTTTCCGTATCGAAGAACCCGCGATCGACCTGGCCGTGGTGTGTGCGGTGCTCAGCAGCAGCGAGGATATTGCCGTGCCGATGGATGTCTGCTTCGCCGGCGAGGTAGGGCTCACGGGCGAGATCCGTCCCGTCACCCGCACAGAACAACGCATAGCTGAAGCGCGCAAGCTGGGCTTCGCACGTGTGTTCGTTCCAAAGGGTACCACCGGCATCAGCACCGCCAAAGGCATCGACGTGGTGCAGGTCGGCCGTGTGGACGAGGTCCTCTCGCAGCTGTTCGGTTAGGCGCGCAGCGGAACGCCCGATCAACGCACACCCGCTGAAAACGCCGGTGCATGTCGCGCCGCGGGCGGGTAGCGCACTGTGGATCTTGCAACCCGAACGAAAGGGGCCGCGTAGCACGCCGCCCGCGATCGTGCGCACGCCGGATGATCTTCAACTCGATCCAGTTCCTGGTTTTTTTCGTGCTGGTGACAACACTGTACTACGTGTTGCCCTACCGGTACCGCTGGCTCATGCTGCTGGCGGCGAGCTGTTGGTTCTACATGGCCTTCGTGCCGGTGTACATCCTCATCCTCGCCTTCACCATCGCAGTGGACTATGCCGCCGGGATCCTCATTGAACGCAACACGGGGAAGCGGCGCAAGCAATGGTTGGTCGCCAGCATAGTGGCCAACGTGGGCGTGCTCGCCATCTTCAAGTACTACGGCTTCCTCACCGACAACTGGGAAGCGTTGATGCAGTCGTTCGGATTCCTTGGATACAGTGTCCCGGACCTGGGCATCATACTGCCCATCGGCCTTTCCTTCCATACGTTCCAATCGTTGAGCTACACCATTGAAGTGTACAGGGGGAACCAGAAAGCGGAGCGGCATCTCGGCCTCTTCTCGCTGTATGTGATGTTCTATCCGCAGTTGGTGGCCGGCCCCATCGAACGGCCCAACAACCTGCTGCGCCAGTTGCACCTGGAATTCGACTTCGACTACAAGACCGTGGTCAGCGGACTGCGGTTGATGGCCTGGGGCTTCTTCAAGAAACTCGTGATCGCCGATCGCGTGGCGGCCATGGTGAACCATGTGTATGATAATCCTGAGTCGCACGATGGCCCGGCGTTGATCCTCGCCACCTTCTTCTTCGCCATACAGATCTATTGCGACTTCAGCGGGTACAGCGATATCGCACTCGGCGCAGCGCGTGTGTTGGGCATCGACCTCATGCGCAATTTCCGCACGCCGTATTACAGCACGAGCATCAGCGAGTTCTGGCGGCGTTGGCATATCAGCCTCAGCAGCTGGTTCCGCGATTACGTGTACATCAGTCTCGGCGGCAACCGCGTGGTGAAGTGGCGCTGGTACTACAACCTCATGATCACCTTCCTGTTGAGCGGCCTGTGGCATGGCGCCAACTGGACCTACATCATCTGGGGTGGCCTGCACGGCTTCTATCTCGTGTTCGCCGTGGTCACCGCGGATGCGCGGGGAAGGCTCGGTGCCGCCCTTGGGCTGGGCAAAGCACCATGGTTGAACATGGCCCTGCAGACGTTGACGACGTTCGCGCTGGTCTGCTTTGCGTGGATCTTCTTCCGCGCCGACACGGTGGGCAATGCATGGTACATCGCCTCGCACCTCCTCTCGAACCTGGGAGGCTTCATTACCAGTGATGCGCTCACGTTCTGGTCTTCGCTGGTCGGTGCATCAAGCAGCGAGATGTACGTGGCACTGATCGGTATCGCGATCATGGAGATCGTGCAGCACATGCACGCCCGCGAACCGATGACCCTCCGCCTGGAAGCATGGTCACCGATGAAGCGGTACGTCGTGTACACCGGTGTTATCGCCTTCGTGATCTTCCTCGGCAGTTACTACCACACGGCGCAGTTCATCTATTTCCAGTTCTGATGAGCGTGCGCAAACTCCTGCTCCGTGCCGTGTTCATCTGCGCACCGTTCGCAGCGGTGTTCGGGGCTGTTGCATTGGTTGATCCGTACAACTACTTCAATTGGTCGCACTGGGTGCCGGACGAAGTGAAGCTGCGGAACCTGAACCACGATGGCCGCACCATGGCTTTCAGCAACTTGATGTGGAAGATGAAAGAGTACCGCCGGGCCCCGGTGCCCAATGTGCTCATCGGCGATTCACGCCTCTCCTACTTCGACCTGGATCACCTGGAGGAAGTCACGGGCGAGCAGTGGTACAACTTCGGCGTGCCTGGGGGGAACCACCGCACCGTGGCCGATGTGTTCGGCTATGTGGACAGCATCGCCACACCTGAGCAGGTGTGGATCCAAGTGAGTTTCCGGAACATGGCCGACGGACAGGACTACGATCTGTACAGTGAACCCTTTGCGGTGGAAGGAACGCCCGGGTTGTATGCCAGCAACCGCCGTGTGCTCGCTGCCACTGCGCTGGCGGTAAAAGCGCAGTGGTTCCCGGAAAGCGTGCACTATGATGTGCTGGCACCCGATCACTGGCAACAAGTGATCCGCATGGAAACGGAAGCAGCAGCACGATTCCGGATGGACACTTCATTCTATGCCCGGCTGGAGGCGATCGCACAGTGTTGCCGCCGACAGGGTACGGAACTCACGTTCGTCGAATGGCCGGCGTTCCGAGCCCTCCACACGATCCGTTCGAGCGCAGGGTTGGAAACACTGCATGCTCAGTACCGTGATCGGATCAAACGCATTGCGCGCTACATCGACCTCGATACGCCCGGCAATGCGATCAGTGCCGACAGCAGCAACTACCGCGATCCACTCCACCTGAAAACCACGGCGCAGCGCAAGCTCATCGATGCCGTACTGGCGCGATAGCCTCGGTCAAAGTGCGTTCTTCGTCACGAAATACCGCCACGCGGCGATGATCATCTGGACCTTGCTCAGCTTGCGGAGGTCGCGGTGCCAGAGCTTCGGGAGCAGGGCCTTGTTCGCACGGGCCAGGACGCGGAAGATGGTTCTGCGCATGCTGCGAAGATGAGTGTGATGCCCAGCTGTGGCGAATGTGACGTGAACAACTGCCTGTTGATGCCAAGCCGGTTTTCCGTCGGGCTGTGCACGCTGCCGGTCCCGAAAAATGGGGTGGTTGAACGAATAGCCGATGTTTCCGGCGAAGCCCGGAAGGTGCCGGACCGATCCCGTCCTGAGCCCGATGAAAAGCGCATGAGCGCCGTTGAAGACCGCTGGAAGCCACGTCCACATTGGGTTGCAGAAGCTCGCAGGAATAGTGCTCCTCTACTTTTGCCCTCGTCCGATATGTGCTGTCCGGGATAGCACTCGCTCCTATCGGATCAAGTTTTTCGATCGCTCTTTGCGCAGGTGGCGACACCTGCTGATACCACGAAAACCGTGGCCTGTGCTTCATGTGCCTTGTTCAAGGGTGAGTGGACACAAGCCAAAAAAGACCCTTCAATGCAACGGATCCTCATCGCACTCCTCTCCCTGATCACTGTCGTTCATGTGTTCGGCCAAACCAGTAGTGAACGTGTTTCCGTAGCGCTCTCCGCGGCGGTGCAGAAATCCCCCGCACGGATCACCCTGTCGTGGACCGCGTTGTCCAGCACGACGAGCATCACCGTTTACCGCAAGTTGCGTTCGGCCACAACATGGGGTACCGCGCTCGCCACACCGGCCGCAAGCGCAACATCTTACCAGGACAATACGCCGAGCGTGTCCACCGCTTACGAATACAAAGTGGTGCGCGTTTCCGCCGGCACCACGGGCACCGGCTATATCTGCTCCGGTATTGAAGTGCCCGCTGTTGACTATCGGGGCAAGGTGGTGCTGCTGGTGGACAACACGTTCACCTCTTCGCTTGCCACCGAACTCACCCAGTTGCAGAGCGACCTGAAGGCGGATGGATGGACAGTCTTGCGAAGCGATGTTTCGCGCACCGCCTCGGTATCCAGTGTGCGCAATACTGTTATCGGGCATTACAACAGCGACCCCGCGAACGTGAAGGCGCTCTTCATCGTGGGCCACGTGCCGGTGCCATACAGTGGCAACCAGAACCCGGATGGGCATGCCGAACACCAAGGAGCCTGGCCATGCGATGGGTACTACGGTGAACTGACCAGCAGCTGGACCGACAACAGTGTGAACATTTCCGGCATGGCCCGTACGGCCAACAACAACATTCCCGGCGACGGTAAATTCGACCAGAGCGATTATCCGAGCGCGCTGGAACTGCAAGTAGGGCGTGTGGACATGTACGACATGCCTGCCTTTACGCAGAGCGAGACACAGTTGCTGCGCACTTATCTCAACAAACTGCACAGCTATAAGGTGAAGGGCTTCACCCCACAGGAACGCGGGATCATTTTCGACAACCTGCAATGGGCCGGCAGCCCGTTGGCGGGCAGCGCTTGGCGCGGGTTCGCTCCTTTGGTGACCGCAGCGAACGTGACGGCACCATACAGCTACGGGTTCCCCTTCAAGAGTTTCGTTGATGAGCAGAGCTACCTCGTCTCGTACTCCAGCGGCGGCGGATTGCAAGCCACGGTAGGCGGTGTGATCACCTACAACGGTGCGGATAACATCGGGATCACCGAGGACTATGCCACCACCGTGCAAGTGGGAAGCGTGTTCAACATGGCCTTCGGCAGCTACTTCGGCGACTGGGACAACAAGAACAACTTCCTGCGGGCGATGATCGCCAGTGGCGATGCGCTCACCAACTGCTTCGCGGCCATACCGGCCTGGTACATGCACCAGATGGGCATGGGCGAACCCGTCGGCACCAGCGCGCTGGCCACCATGAACAATACGGCGCTCTACACCCCACTGACGGATGGTTGGCAGAGCACCATCGGGCGTGTGGGATTGGGCCTGATGGGCGACCCCACGTTGCGGATGCGCATGGTGGCCCCGCCCACCAACCTTGCGGTGACCAACGCCAGCGGGCTGGCCGCATTCTCTTGGACCGCCAGCACCGAAAGCGTACTGGGCTACAACATCGACCGCATCAATACCAACGGGTCCCTCACACGGGTGAACACCACGTTGATCACCGGCACTTCCTTCCAGAACTCCAGCGTGCCCTTCGTCTCCGGGGCACAGTATATCGTGCGCGCACAGAAACTCCAGACCACCCCCAGCGGGTCCTTCTTCAACCTCTCCTTGGGCGCGTCCGCCACCGCCGGTACCGGCGGCGGCACCCCACCGGCCACCGATTGCCAGGGTGTGGTGGGTGGCTCCGCACTGCCCGGCACCACGTGCAACGATGGCAACGCCTGCACCACCGGCGATATCTGGAACAGCTCATGCCAATGTGCGGGTACTGCGGTTGTCCCCACCGCCACGATCACCCCGGCTTCTTCCGCTACCATCTGCAACGGTAGCAGCGTAGTGCTGAACGCCAGCACCGGCAGCGGTTACACCTATGTATGGAAGCGCGGCGGAACGGTCATCACCGGAGCAACGGCCAGCAGCTACACATCCTCTGCCGCTGGCAGCCATACCGTCACCATTACCAAGACGGGTTGCTCCTTGACTTCTTCCGGAACAACCGTAACGGTCAACCCCCTGCCCACCGTGAACGCCACGGCCAACGACGCTGCCGGCACCGTAACGGCAGCAGCGAGCGGGGCTACGGCTCCTTACGCCTACAGTTGGAACACGAACCCGACGCAGTCGACGGCAACAGCCGCAGTGAGCGCGGCCGGTACATACACCGTGACCGTGACCGCTGCGAACGGGTGTGCGAAGTCGGCTTCCGTGAGCATAACGCCCATCGGGGGAAGCAATGCAGCGTGCGACGGGCTCCGTACTGAATCGCAGACCAGTTGGGGTTCCACCAATGTCATCGGGAACACACCAGCCGGGTACATGAACACCTACTTCTCCTGGCTCTTCGGTGCCCCCGACGAACTCACGATCGGGTGTGGGAGCCGGTTACTGAAGCTCACGACCGCCGCAGCAGTAACTGCTTTCCTGCCTTCCACCGGCACAGTGGCCAAGCTTCCCAGTGGCACCCTCACCAACCCCGGGAACACATACTCCAACGCTTTGGCCGGAGAGCTCGTAGCCCTCAAACTCACCTTGAAGTTCGATGAGTTCAATCCGTCCTTCAGCAACAGCCAGGTGGCACTCAAGAACATGGTGATCGCCTCCGGCCCCTTGGCCGGTTACACCGTGGCCGCGCTGGCTGCCGAAGCGGACATGAAGATCGGCGGTTGCACTTCCTCCTTCTCCCTGAACCAGTTGTACACGGCCATCAGTACCATCAACAACGGTTATGAAGGGGGCAGCGAAGCAGCGGGTTATCTGCTCTGCAACGGGGTGCCCAAGGACATCTCGCAACACGAATTGACCCCGCAAGAGATCACCGTAACCGCGTTCCCCAATCCCTTCAGCGAGGTGACCACCCTTGCCGTGGGCGCCACCGATGTGCCATCAAAGCTCACCGTAGAGATCCATTCCATCACCGGGGAGCTTGTGACCCGCCTCTTCGATGGCACCATGGCCTCGGGCAGCGACATGCTCATCCCCTGGGATGCGACCGGTCAGGCCACGGGCTTATACTTCTATCGCGTAATACGTGGCGACGAAACCGCCTCCGGAAAGCTCCTGCTCCAGTAGAGAAGAATGTGGTAGGGTTTTGCAGAACGCCTCGCCCCTAGGGCGGGGCGTTCTTGCGTTGATCCGATCCGCTCGGCATCGGGGTCTCACAAGACAGGCATTCGTTATCGGGGAGTAAGGGCTGCTGGTCCGGAAAGATCAATAGGTTGAACGAAAAGACCGCGTTTCCGGCGAAGCCCGAATGCTGCCAGACCGATCCTGCCCGGCGTCCGATGAAAAGCGCATGAGCTCCGTTGAAGGCCGCTAGGACCTACGCCCACATTGGATCGCAGGAGGACCAAAAAAAAGGTGGCCGGATACTTTTGCCGCCGCTTCGAAGGCCCCCTCCTGATAGGGGACCGGCGCCGGACAGAGCACTGCCCACGATCGCCACGAACCCCTGGGAACCCCTCGGCCAATATCACGTTAAAGCGTCGGCTTGCTCAGCAAGGTGCCCGATCGAAAAGGCACAGCATGCGCAACCGATGAAACAAAAACCCATGCACCGTAAAGGGATCGTTCTTCTCGCATTGATCATCGCGGCGCGGGCATTCAGCCAGACAAACAGCGAGTCGGCCGCCGTTCCCTTGTCCGCCACGGTGCAGAAGTCCCCAGCACGCATCACCTTGTCGTGGACCACGTTGCCCAGCACGACGAGCATCACCATCTACCGCAAGCTGCGTTCGGCCACGAACTGGGGCAGCGCGATCGCCACACCGGCCGCAAGTGCTACTTCATACCAGGACAACACAGCAAGCCTGTCCACCGCCTATGAATACAAGGTGGTGCGTATTGCCAATGGCGAAGACGGAACAGGCTACATCAGCTCGGGCATAGAAGTGCCTGCTGTAGACCATCGTGGAAAGCTGGTGCTGTTGGTGGACAACACGTTCACCAGTTCACTTGCCACCGAACTCACGCAATTGGAGAGCGATATGACGGCCGACGGTTGGACGGTATTGCGGAGCAACGTTTCGCGCAACGCCTCGGTGATCAACGTCCGCAACACCGTGATCGGGCATTACAACAGCGATCCCCTGAACGTGAAGGCCCTCTTCATCGTGGGCCACGTGCCCGTGCCTTATAGTGGCGAGTTGAACCCGGATGGCCACAGCGAACACAAAGGTGCCTGGCCGTGCGATGGCTACTACGGCGATATGGATGGTACCTGGACCGACAACACGGTGAACCGCACAGGTGCAGCGCGATCGGAGAACAACAACATTCCCGGCGACGGCAAATTCGACCAGAATGATTTCGCCACCGGTGTGGAATTGCAGGTGGGCCGTGTGGACATGTTCGACATGCCGGCCTTCACGCAAAGCGAGACGCAGCTGTTGCGGAACTACCTGAACAAGCTGCACAGCTATAAGGTGAAAACCTTCGTGCCGCAGGAAAGGGGCTTGGTGTTCGACAACCTGCAATGGGTCGCACAGGGTCTGGCCGCGACGGGCTGGCGCTGCGTACCGCCATTGGTGGGCAATGCGAACACCACCTACCCCAATGTCACGGGCCCGGCCTTCACCACCTACGTGGATGAACAGAGCTACCTCTGGACCTATTCCAGCGGTGCGGGCCAACAAGCGATCGTGAACGGAGTGCTCACCTACAACGGTGCATTGAACGTTGGCACGACGGAAGAACTCGCGAGCAATGTGAGCATGGGCGGAGTGTTCAACCTGAGCTTCGGCAGTTACTATGGTGATTGGGACAACAAGAACAACTTCCTGCGGGCGATGATCGCCAGCGGCGATGGGCTTACGAGCGGTTATGGTTCCAAGCCATCGTGGTTCATGCACACCATGGGCATGGGCGAGCCGATCGGCACCAGCGTGCTGCTCACGATGAACAACAC
>JBATMK010000304.1:0-3085 GCA_049289815.1 Flavobacteriales bacterium | reverse complement strand
CCGCAGCACGACGCAGCCCGATGGCAATGCATCCACTACAACATCAATGGTTGAGCCCCGGTCGGTGAACGCGAGGGTTCGCAGCCTTCGCCCCATGGCGTCGTAGGCGATCAACTCCAAGGGTGCTTCGGAGAGGCCGATGGTCAGATGGTCCGTTGCGGGCACGGGGTAGCAGGAAAGTCGCGGGAGTGTGATGTCAGTGCCACCGGTACCGAAAGAGGTCAGTTGGATGTCGTCGAAGTACGCATGGCGTTCGCCGTTGCTGGAGGCGCCCGCCGATATCATCAGCAACAGGCTGTCCAGTGGCGGATAGATCCCATCCCAATTGAACACGTCCTGGTGATAGGTCCACGTGGTATCGGTAACGCCGGGGCTCTGGTTGCTGATCGGAGGAAAGCCCAGGCCGGTACGGAAAGCGACAGCCACAGCGGCCGGCGGTCCGATCCCATCGTGGCCCTTGATCCAGTAGCTCAATGTCCACACGCCGGGTGTTAACCACGGAAGATCCTGGTACAGATCGAATGTCACCGCGCAGGGGCAGAACTGTTCCTCGGCGGTAAGGTCCAGCGAAACGGTGCCCGTGCCACCGGGCGTATCAAATGACGCGGTCGGGTAGCCGCATTCGCAGGTGTAATTCCAATCCGTGAAAGCCCCGAGGTTCATGTACTCGAAACTGCCGTTGAGCACTTGCGCGCGACCGCTGCCGGCGACAAGGACAAGACCAAGGACAAAGGTCGCTTTCATGGGCGGGGGTTTGGACAGAGACGGAGGCGTGCTGCAAAGTTGCCGATGCGCCTTGGCCCGGATCTCACTCAGCGCACGAACGAAGACCTACGATCAGAAACCCCGCTTCGCTAACCCTACGACTTAGCTCAATTCCTTCGGTTCAGCACCCAATGGGCTCATTGCTGGCAAAGTAGACAACACCCCAAGCTCATATTGGTCTCTGGACGTCCAAGATCGGACCGTGATCGATCAAGACTTGCTGAGGAGGGTATGTGTTATGCTGTTGGAGCGGAAGGCAGGCGACTTGCCCAGAGGGAAAAGTTGGTCACCGACCAGGGTGACCTCCTCACCCACCTTGCAATCCTGTAGCGCCAAACCCAACATGTAAACGTCAGGAACAGGGTTGTTGCGGATGAACTTACCGGCTTGGTCCTTCCGGAGCACCGCCGTAATGCGGAAATAGTCCGGCTCCTCAGGCGACAGGGTTGCTTTTCCATCGCCCCAGACCGCGACCACCCCATTGCTGGGTGCGTTGCTGAGCAAATAACAACCCAGCACCGGGGGTTCATGATCTTCCTCCGTTTCCAACTCGACACGGTGTACCACCCTGATCTCCCGGTCGAATTCCTTGTACCCGATCCCGGGCTTTCCCGATGGGTCGACGGTGTACCGCTTGCTCAGCCAAGTTATCCAAACCCTTTCCATTTCCGAAAGGAGATCGGAGAGCCGGTTGTGCCGGCCCACGGGCACTTTCCCGATATGGGTAATGAGATCCCCCGGCTTGATCCCATGCACTTCGGCAGGCGACCCTGCGTACACCTGCTTCACCCAAAGGCCGCCTCTTATTGGCTCGTTCTCGAAGACATTAAGCTCAAGATGATTGCGCTTGAACCCATTGATCCGGGAGAATTCCACACCGAGGTATGGGCTGTCCTCGGGGACGTGTTCGGGAAGTTCCGTACCCAGCGACCACTGCTTCTCTTGTATCGGATGATGTGGTGTCCGCTGCAAGTGGCCGAAGTGTTTACGCAGGAAACTCTTGCTGAACTGCGACAACTCTTCCATGGTGAAGCGCTCGGTCTCGTACAGGTGGTGCTCCATGCAAGTGAGCAGATGCCCCCGTGGATCCTCCTTCACCAACGCCCGCCATGCCCCCCCGAAAGCCTTGGGCGGCGCCACGAAGAGCAGATGCATCATCAACAGGAGCAGCACCTTGAGCCCGAGCGCGAGCGAGATGAGAACGGGCAATGCCGTGGCCCAGCGGCTCACGAACACGGGGTAGTAGGGCTGGATGGCCGCGTAGAAATAGCCGCACAGGATCAGCACCATGTAACAGCGCAGATAGATCGGGCCCGAATTCGTACCCATATGATCGCGGACGTTGGTGGATTCCAGACGGCCGATGATCAGGAAGATGACCAGCCCCTGGGCCAATCCATAGATCACCTTGAACATGCGGGCCGTTCCCTCGGCATCGTGGAGTACGATCGAGAACCGGTACACACCCAGGGATTCGAAGCAGGTGAAAGCGATCAGAACGAAGAACCAGCCGATCTGCAACATCCGGCGGAATTCCCATGCCGCTACCGAGCGTGCATGTGGCGCGCTGAGCTTGAAGTAGAACAGGAGCAGGAAAAAGGTGGTGATGTTGGAGAAAATGTTCTCACAAAAACCGGCCAGGCGCTGGGTATGTGGTACAGCATTACCCAGCCAGTTCCATTGGGTGTGCGTTGCCACATGCGCCAGCCACATGTATCCGTAAAAAGCTACCCAAGCGAACCATGCAAAAAGGAAAAGACGTTTCAGGTCGATGATGGCCGGCCGCAAATACTCGCGCAGGCCTTTCTGCCGGTGGGCATTGCGATCCTTCAGCTTCCATAGCCCATCCTTCCTCCAACGCCACAGCGTGAAGGCCCCGAAAGACAAGAGCACGAAAAAACTGGTGCACACCGCTCGGAGCACACCGGATGGAAGGTCATAAAGCTGTTCCTGGACAGCGCTCATATACGTCGCTTCTTATGGACTTCGATGATCTCCGTGGCGTAATACACGGCCTTCTTTCCTTCGAAAAAGTTGCTCACGAAAATGAAGAGCAGGCATTTCAGTGTGAAGGCCGCATAGGTGAACACGGCCTTGTCCATGAGCCCTTCCTTGTACATGACCCCCGTGTAGGCCTGTATGCCAGCATAGATGAACAGCAGTGGGATCACCCATTGCCAATCACTGATGAACTGGCTGTCCATGCGCCCCGCGAAAAGCGCCAACGCCATGGCTGAAGCCACCCCCAAGCTGCCTGTCACCACCGTTTCCAACAAGTAAGGGTCTTCTCCTCCTATCAAAGTGGCGCGCCGCCAGATGA
>JBATMK010000303.1:0-5639 GCA_049289815.1 Flavobacteriales bacterium | reverse complement strand
GTACCCGAACACCTGCTCCAAACTCAATTTGGTCACCGGTCCCAGACGCTCCAACGCCTTCATGTCCATGGCGCTTTCCTTGCCGATGGCCAGGTAGGTGTACGTGCGGTTCGCGATGTTCTTGTCGAAGAACCCGGTGAGCCCATCGAGCGTGGCGATCTGCAGCGCGTTGTACACTTCGCGGTTCACATCGTGATCGAGACCGAGCCGTTGGGCGTTCTCCCAACTCCAGTAGATGGCCTCCTTCGTCACACGCTGGCTGGCGATCTGTTTCAGCGCCGCATCCTTGCTGCCGTGGAACATCGTTTCATCGGCCGGCATCTTGTTCATCAGTTCCAGCATCGCGGTCACGGCATCGCCCAGCTTGTCGTTCTGTGTACCGATGTATGCCCGCACGTAGTGCGCTTCATCCTTCTTGGCCGGACGGCTGAAGTTGACGTTGGCCGAGTAGGCCAGCGCCTTCGCCTCGCGGATCTCCTGGAACACGATGGATGACAGTCCACTACCGAAGTACTCGTTGAACAGCATGCTGTACGGGAGTTTGCCCACATTGAAGACATCGCTCTTCGAGACGAGCATCAGCTCTGTTTGCACCATGTCGTAGTCCACGAAGTAGACCTTGTTCTCGGCGGTGGACAGTTCCCGGTAGGGCGCGTGCTGAGGATAGCTCTCCAGTTCCTCGGGCGTGTTGTGCTCTTTACCCAGTATCGCGACCACCTCGTCCACCGGAAGTGCGCCGTAGTAGAACAAGCGGTGCTTGTGCGCAGTGATGGACTTGATGCGCTGGACCAGTTCATCGGGCGTAACCGCTTCCAATTGCTGGGCGCTGAGGATGTCCTTGAACGGCGAGAGGTCGCCGTATCTGGCGTAACTCAACAGCGCACTGTTCATGATGATGCCCTTGTTCTTCTTGTTGTTCGCCCGCACTTTGCTGATGTCCTTCACCAATTCGGCCAGGGCTTCCTTGTTCGGTTGCGCATCGGCCAGCAGATGCTCCAGCAGCGCGATGCCCTGTTGCATGTTCTTCTCAAGGCCGCTCAGCGTAACGGTATTCCGGTCCTGCCCGCTCTGAACGCTGAACTCCAAGCCAAGCTTGAAGAACTCCTGCTGCAACTGCGCAGCCGTGTATTTGCTCGTGCCGAGGTAGGGCAGGTATTCCACGGCCAGCTTCAATTTTGGGTCGCTGTGCGTGCCGAGGTCCTGTACCATCGCGAGGGTGAAGAGGTCGTTGCTCGTGTTGGGGATGTAGGCAAGTGGAATGTTGTGAGGTAGGCTGCGGCGCGTGATCGACTTGTCGTAGTCCACGAACGCTGGCTCGAGTTCGGTCATGGGTTTCTTGCTCCACTCGGCGTACCACGCGCTCTGGCCTTCGCGGTTGATCCCGATCGGCGTGATCACGGGCTTGGTCACCTTGAAGGTGTTCTTGTCCTCGCCGGTGCGTTTGAAGACGCACACGTAGTTCTGGCCGAAACGTTGCTTCACGAAGGCCATCACCTCCTGTTTGGTGATGCGGCCCATGGCATCGAGGTATTCCACGACGTCCTTCCAATCCTTCTGAAGGATGAAGGCGTTCGTGAGCACGCCTGCACGCACGTTGTTGTTCTCGTTCCAAACCCGCGTCCGCGACTGGCGTTTGTCCGTGACAACGGCCTCGATCAACCAATCCTCGAACTGGCCATCACGCACCTTGGCCAACTCCTGAAGCAAGAGGTCACGTGCTTCCTCCAAGGTCTGGCCCTGCTTGGCGTTCGCGTTCATGCCGAACTGGGAGTAGTCCGTGCTTTCCTGTGAGAAGGCACCCGCGTTGATCACTTTCTGTTGTTGGATCAGGTCAAGGTCGATGAGGCCGGCCTGGCCGTTCGAGAGCAACCCAGCGATCAGGTCGAGCATGATACCATCGGAGCTTTTCACGCCATCGAACCGCCAGCCGAGGCTCACCCATTCTGCCATGGGCCCCAGGACTTCCACAGACTCCGGCATGGTGATGGGCGCTTCAGGCTCGAAAGTGAAAGCAGGCACCGGCTTCGTCTTCCAACCGCCGAAGTACTGATCCACCAAGGCGATGGTGGCATCATAGTCGAGATCACCGGCCAGCACCACGGCCATGTTGTTGGGCACGTAGTAGGTGTCGAAGAACTCGTGGATCTTCACCATGCTCGGGTTCTTCAGGTGCTCGCCCTTGCCAATGGTGGTCTGCGTGCCGTACGGATGCTTCTTGAAGAGATGCTCGGCCATGGCCGTGGACGCTTTCCGTTGGTCGTTGTCCTGCCCGCGGTTGAATTCCTCGAAGACCGTTTCCAGTTCGGTATGGAAGAGGCGCAGCACCAGTTCCTGGAAGCGCACGCTCTCCACCATCATCCATTTCTCCAAGGCGTTGCTGGGGATGTCGTTCACATAGACCGTTCGCTCGGTGCTGGTGAAGGCATTGGTACCGCTGGCACCGAGCGAGGACACCATTTTGTCGTACTCGTTGGGCACGGCGTACTTGGCCGCTTCGGTGCTCAGGCTGTCGATGCGCTTGTACAGCAGATCGCGCTGCGCCTCATCGGTGGTGCCGCGGCGCTGTTCGTAGGTGTCGCTGATCTGCTTCAGCAATGCGCTCTCTTTCTCCCAATCCATCGTAGCGATGGCATGGGTGCCCTTGAAGAGCATGTGCTCCAGGTAATGCGCAAGTCCGGTGGCGGTGGCCGGATCGTTCTTGCTGCCCGCGCGCGTGGCGATGTTCGTTTGTACGCGCGGCTTGTCCTTGTTCTGGCTCAGGTACACCTTCAACCCATTGGCCAACGTGTAGATCCGCACTTGCATCGGATCGTTCGGCACGCTGGTGTATTCGTACTTCTTCTGGGCCGAGGCCGGAGCGATCACGGTAGCAACAAGCATGGCAGTGGCGATGGTGCGCATTGGAGGAAGAGTAGGATGTGAAGATGTGGTTTCTCGGCTTCGCTCGAAATGACAATGCGGGGATGAGGCCGAACGATCCTCCGATCATCTGCACATCAACACCAACGAATGGTCCTTCATCTGGAAATGGTCGTAGAGCAGCGCGGTCCGGAAGGGGCCGGCACCACTGCCTTGCAGCATGCACTCCGATGGCAGTCCCCCGCTCGCCAGGGCCGACCATGTGAACCACGCACCTTGGGCATTGGCCGTGTAGTACTCGCCAGTGAGGTGTTTGTATGCGGCAACGGCAGCGCGCGGGAAGAGCGATCGCACACATTCGTAGGCGCGGTCCTCCAATG
Organism: Flavobacteriales bacterium; assembly: GCA_049289815.1. Lineage (GTDB taxonomy): Bacteria > Bacteroidota > Bacteroidia > Flavobacteriales_F > PHOS-HE28 > PHOS-HE28. The sequence goes on along the minus strand of JBATMK010000303.1, from coordinate 2,400 downwards.
CATCGCCGTTGCAGCCCAACACCAACAGGTCCACGTCCTCCGGTGTTCGGCCCGAGTTGCTGAGCACGTCCGCGATCATGCGGTCCACTTCATCGGCCTCCAGGCCATAGGCCATCTCCGCAGCCACGATCTCCACTGGATCACTACCAATGGGCACACTGTCCAGAACGAAGAAGGCGCTGCCCTCCCCTGCCAAAGCACCGCGATCACTGGTCTTGAAAACGTCGAGGTTCCTGACGTTCCCGTCCTTCCACAGCCCGCTCAACTTCTGCGTGGTCATGAAGTCCGCTGTGATCACATCCACAGCCCCGACCAGCACGTTGCGCACACCGTCCTGCAGGTTGAGCATTCCATCCACCAACGCACTGGTGAAGGACAGGCCGCGATGCAGGTAGGTGTAGTTGTAGACGTTGCTTCCCGCCGCCAGCGCGATCTGCCCGGCCACGCTGTTGTGCGTGCTGCCGATGAAGGCCGTTGGATCGGGCACCTGCTCGTCGTGCTCGATCATGTTGGTGAGGAAGCGCTCCGTGCTGTGCTTGCACCCGTCACCGGTGCCAACGATGATCGCGCCCGGTGACTTCACCCCCGCGCGTTCCATCGCATTCATGGCGCTCATGATGCCCAATCGCACGATCCGCGTCATGCGCCGCGCCTTCATCGGGGCGATGTAGCGTGACAGGTCAGGTACGATGGCGTTGAGCGGATGCGTAACGTACGGAACGATCCTTTCAGGCGCCGCACGGTCGAACACCGGTTGCGCACCGATGGCCGAAGCCCCGATGATGTACGTCTTGCTCATCGCGGGGCGCTGATCACCAGTGAAGTGTTGTTGCCCCCGAAACCGAACGAACTACTGAGCACGTGCCGGAGCTGCTGGCCGTGGGTGGTCTTCAACACGGGCACGATCGGCACTTCCACCAATGGGTGCTCGAAACGGAGGTTGGCGAACAGCACGCCGTGCTCAATGGACAGCAGCGCGTAAATGGCTTCCACCGCACCGGCCGCTGCCAGCGTATGGCCTGTGAACGTCTTGGTGCTGGTGAAGGGCGGCAGACGATCGCCGAAGAGGCGGATGAGTGCCCGGCTCTCGCTCAGGTCGTTGTTCAGTGTGCCCGTACCGTGAACATTGATGTGATCGATGTCCTCCGACTTCAGTCCAGCGGTGCGCACCGCCTGGCTCATGGCGAGGAAGGCACCTTCGCCCTCGGGACTGCTGGCCGTTGCGTGGAAGGCGTCGTTGGTATTGGCATAACCACTGATCTGTCCGAGGCTCTTTGCATTGCGCGATCGCGCGTGCGCATCGCTTTCCAACACCACATAGGCCGCAGCCTCACCAAGGTTCAAGCCTGCCCGCGAACGGTCCATGGGCCGGCACAAGGCATGATCCAGGATCATCAGGCTGTTGAAGCCGTTCACCGTGTAGCGCGAAAGCGCATCAGCACCACCGGCGATCACCACATCCAGCTTTCCTGCACGGATCAGGCGAGCGCCCAGCATGATCGCGTTGGCGCTGCTGCTGCACGCCGTGCTGATGGTGGTGACGAAACCCGAGATGCCCAGTTCGCCACCGATCCGTTCGGTGTGCTCGCCGGGATCATGTGTGGCCACCCATTGTTGTGCATCCGGACCAGGCGGTTCGGTGAAGAACTGGCCGTACATCCCCTCACTGCTGTCCATGCCGCCAGCAGTGGAAGCGGAGATGAAGCCCACACGCTTGGTTCTGGGGTCGATGCCTGCTTGTGCCAGTGCTTCGCGCACGGCATTCAATCCCAGGAGCGCAGTTCGGGTCCAGCCATAGGGTTTCTCAATCTTGGCGGCTACCGCCAATTCTTCGTTGGTCAATTTCACCTCAGCAGCGGGAAGTGATGTTGCGTGCCTTGTATTCAACCGCGTGATGGCCCCGATGCCTGTACGCTCATGGAGCAAGGCGTCCAGATTCGCAGGCACATCGTTCCCAAGCGCGGAAATGATGCCGAGACCAGTGATATGGACAGGTGCCTGCACGGACAGTGGATCAGCGGCGCGTGATCGCCTTCTCGGCCAAGATGGCCACGAACAGGCAAACAATGGCGAAGCCGATCAGGGGAAGCAAGTATGGCAACAACTCGGCAAAGCTGCCGTGCCGCAGCAGCACACTGTTGAAGGCTTCCATGCTCCAGTTGAGCGGGGACAGGCGGCCGATGGCCTTCATCGCCTCGGGCATGATGTACAGCGGCACCCAGATGCCACCGATGGCGCTCAGGATCACCACCGCCGAACTGCCGAACACGGCACTGCGCTGCTGCGTGCTGCTGAGCGCGCCCACCAGAACGCCGAAGGATGTTGCCGCAGCCCCGACGCAGATCGCGACAAGGAGAAGGCTCAGCACATTGGCGCCCGGCAAGTCGAGCGCGGCAAGGC
>JBATMK010000302.1:0-33153 GCA_049289815.1 Flavobacteriales bacterium | reverse complement strand
GGAAGATGATGCGGTCCATCATCAATCTGCTGAACACGTCCATGGAGGCCACGTTCAATTGACGTTCCTCGATGATCGTCGGGGAGATGTAATCGGCACGCAGGGAACCCGCGTAGCTGTCGAAGGTGGCGCTGCTGATGCCGCGGTGCTTGATGGCGTAACGGCGGAACTCGTCGGGAGGGAACATCGGTTTCGTGTATGTGTTGTCCGGTAAAGGAAAGTGTGGTGCCAAGTGCCCTTAAGCAGTGCGGGCCAAGGTTATGAACGCGTCGAGGCTCATGCGCTCTTCCTTGGGACTGAGCATGGCCTTGAAGTGCGTGATGAGCTTGCGTTCCACGATGCTGTCGCGCATGCGTTTGATCTGCTCACGGTCACCGAGCAAGCGGCCGGCCATTTTCTGCAGTTCCTCACCTTCGGGTGCCGGCATGCCGTATTGCATGAACTGGTCGCTGACGTAGCGCTTGGAAAAGGCATCCAGTTCTTCGCCTTTCGCTTCGAGCCCGTATTTTTCCACGATCCGGTCCTGGAGCAATTGGCGTTTCAGCCCTTCGGCGTACCCGCCGTAGCTGGCTTCAACTTCTTCAGGTGTGGTCGGTTTTTCGCTGGTCTCCAGGATCCAGCGTTTCAGGAAGGTATCCGGCAGGTCCATGGACGTACGGTCGAAGAGCGCCTTCAGTACGAGCTTGGTGAAGATGCGCTCGGCATCGCGCGCGAAGGCCTTTTCGAGATCCTCCTTCACCCTTGTCTTGAACGCCGCTTCATCCGTGATGGCGCCTTGGCCATACACGCGATCGAAGAGCTCGGTACCCATGTCCGCAGGCACCATGCGCTTGATGCTCTCTATGCGGAACAGGAAGTTGCCCTCCAGGTGATGCACGCGATCATGGTCAACACCCAGCATACGGGCCAGGTCGTCGTGGCCATCGCTCACGGCGTGCGGGTCCACGGTCACTTCGGTGCCGATGGCTTTGCCGCTGAGCAAGGCGCGGGCCTCTTCGTTCTTGAGGAATTCCAGGCTGATGGTAGTGCGGTTCATGATGCCGCCCTCCTTCACGGTCCCATCCCCGTTCAGCTCGATCATATCACCGATGACCATGTCGTTCGCAGCGCTCGTTTCCGCATCCTCCAACTTCCCGAAACGGCGGCGCATATCGGTGATCTCCTTGTCCAACGTGGTGTCGTCCACTTCCACGATCGGCATCGAAACCCCGAGCTTTTCGCTCAGCTCGATATCGAAACTGGGCGCCATGCCCATTTCGTAGGCGAAGGTGAACTCCCCGGGTTCGTCCCAGTTGTTGGTGGCCATGGCCTCGTTCTTCGGCAACGGCTGGCCCAGCACCCGCAGTTTGTTGCCTTCGATGTGCTGCTGGATGCTCTGCCCGATGATGCGCTCCACCTCGTTCACCAGCAAGGCCTTGCCCACACGCTTCTTGATCAGGGTCATGGGAGCTTGGCCGGGGCGGAAGCCCGGTAGCACTGCGTTCCGGCGTTGCTCTTTGAGCTGCGTTTCCACACCCGGTGTGTAGTCCTCCGGTGTCAACTTCAGTTTCAAAGTGGCCGTCAGGGGGCCGGTCTGTTCGCGTTCGATGTTCATGGTCGGATCATAGGGCGCGGGATGCCGCGTTCGTTCTGCAAGTGGAAGGCCGCAGCGCATGCCAGCCGAAATGGCCTGACAACTGACAACCGCAATGGTTCTTGTGGTACTCCGTACGGACGGGGGGACTCGAACCCCCACACCTTGCGGTACTGGCTCCTAAGGCCAGCGCGTCTACCAATTCCGCCACGTCCGTATTGCTCAAAAGGGTGGCGAAGATAGCCCGGTGGTGTGGCGTGGATACATTCGCCGTCCCTCTTCCGGAAGGTGTGGAAGTCACGATGAAAAGCCATGTGTTGAGCGAATTGCCGGTGCCACAACGGCATGGCCTGTTGCTGGGCGCGATCGGTCCCAGGCCGATCGCTTTCGCCAGCACCATTGATGTGGATGGGCGTCCCAATCTGGCCCCGTTCAGTTTCTTCAATTGTTTCGGCAGCAATCCGCCCACGCTCATTTTTTCACCTGCGCGCCGCGGACGCGATAACACCACCAAGCACACCTATCACAATGTGAAAGCTGTGCCCGAAGTGGTCATCAACGTGGTGAACTTCGGGATGGTGCAACAGGCGAACGTGGCAAGCGCGGATTACCCCGATGGAGTGAGCGAGTTCGCCAAGGCGGGCTTCACCGCGATCCCCAGCGAACGAGTGAAGCCTTTCCGCGTAAAGGAGAGCCCCGTGCAGATGGAGTGCGTTGTGAAACAAGTGATCGAGACGGGCGACCAGGGCGCGGCGGGCAACCTCATCATCTGTGAAGTGCTCGTGATGCACATCGATGAAAACGTACTGAACGAACGCGGCACCATTGATCCACACAAGATCGATCTGGTGGGCCGTATGGGTGGGCATTGGTACTGCCGCGCGCACGGCGATGCGCTGTTCGAGCTGCCCCAACCTGTGACGCATCGAGGCATCGGCGTCGATAGTATGCCGGTGGACGTTCGGAACAGTCGTGTGCTCACCGGCAACGATCTAGGCCAATTGGCCAATTGCCCCACACTGCCTGATGAAACAAGCGTGAACGAATACAAGCTCACCGAACTGAGCGATACCTTCATCGCACTGCAGGGCAAGCCCGCGGAATTGGAAGCGGCGCTGCACCTTCGCGCACAACAATTACTTCAACAGGGCAAGGCTGAAGAAGCTTGGAAAACCCTGCTCACCTTCAACGATCGATAACATGGCACAAGTCACCATTACCGGCAGCATCAAGGTCGTCGGCAAGACCCAACAGGTCAGCGAGAAATTCAGCAAGCGCGAACTCGTTGTTTCCGAACCCAGCGGCCAACGTCCGCAGCATATTCCCATCGAATTCACGCAGGACCGTACGGCCATGCTGGATGCCTTCAAGCCCGGCGAGGAAGTGACGGTAACCTGTTATGTGAACGGCAGGGAGTGGACCGGCAAGGATGGTGTTACCAAGTACTTCCTCAGCTTGAGCGGTAACCGAATCGAGCGCACCGGTGGCAACGCCGGTGGTGGCAACAATGGCGGTTACCAAGCCGCCCCACCACCCACGGTGGCCGACGCGCCTCCATTGGACGGGGAGGACGACCTGCCGTTCTGATCCTCAGGGTCGGTGCCCCGAGACTTCCGCTGGATACTGTTCCGGGGCTGGCCGCGTGCTGCGTCCTTTCCAACCCGGTCTGTGAAAAGCGGACAGCATGGCCACCGCGGGTGCATAGAGCGAGAACAGCATCAAGTGCATCACGAGCGACAAGGGCGCGGGCCTTCGGCCGAGGGTGTCGTTCATGGAACTGATGAGCACCACGAGCGGGATCAGCCAGGCGCACCACAGAACGAGTGCAAGGCCAAACGGCACGAAGTGGTTGAACGTGGAACCCCAAAGCAGCACAGGCAATAGCAAGGCGAGCGCGGGAAGCAGGCTCATCATACCGAAACCTGTGGATCTCATCTTGCCCGCCCAACGCAACCGCTGGTCAAGAAATGACCGCCAAGTGGTTGCGGCCGGCACGTTCACCACTGCGGCAGCAACGGCGAGGCTGGCCACGGTTTTGTTGGCCCCGCGCATCTTTTCCAGCAGGAACATATCATCGCCGCTGGCGATATGCCGGTTGCCGTCGTAGCCGCTCAGCGCTTCGAAAACGGAGCGGCGGAAGGCCATGTTGGCACCATTGGCGATCAGCGGGGTACCCGCGCGGGCGGAGGCAATGGCCACGGCCATGAACCCTGATTGTTCGTTGGCTTGAAGCTCTTGCAGCAAAGAACCATCGGTACGAACGGCTATCGGCATCAAGAGCATGTCGAACTTGGTCCGATGCCAAGCCTGTGCAATGGACATCAAGCGCGAACGGCCGCATCGGGCGTCGGCGTCGGTGACCAGGATGAGGTCGCCGTTGGCATGTTCGACACCGAACTCGATGGCGGCCTTCTTCCCGGTGGCATTGGGTAATGGAAGAACCCTGAGACATGGTTGCGCGGATCGTCCAGCAATTTCCAAGGTGGCATCGTCCGACCCGTCATCCACAACGATCACCTCGGAACGATCGGCTGGATAATCCTGCTGCAGAAGATCCTGGAGCAACGCCGCGATGTTCCCGGCTTCATTCCGCGCAGGCACGATGGTGCTGATGAACGGAAGTGATGCAGTGGTGGCAGAAGGGAGTTCATCGTGTTCGAGCAAATGCTTGAACGCGCTGAGCATCGTGAAGAGCTGGGCCACGAGCAACAGGGCCGTTATGGTGACCAGGATCCAAGACAACTGCTCGGCCATGCTATCGGACTGTCGGCACCGCTGATGGGGTTGCCCGCCGAGCGACCAACAGCACGCTTCCGATGGCCGCAGGCAACACGAGGTTGATGACCCACAGCGTGAAGCACGCCGTGAGAATGCCCGGTTCGTGCAGGCCCCACGGAGAAAGAATGGCAACGGCAGTGCCGCCACGAACGCCCAATTCGGTAAGCAGCATCGTGGGAACCAGTGTCGTGACCAGGTAGATCAACGGAACCGCAAGCGCGGCCTCACGCCACAGCGCTGGACCGCAGCACAGCGTGAGCAACACTACGAACTGCAGGGCAAAGACGGCATATCGTACCAAGCTCAAGCCGAGCACCTGGCTTTGTTCCCGCGTGCTGAACTCGTTCAATACCAAGGACGCTCCGCGAAAACGCCGCAACACGGGCAAGGCGCCGAGCCCGGCCTGGAGCAAGCGTGGGAAGAAGTAGAACAGGAGGGAGGCCATGGTCACCAGGAGCGCAAGGCCCAACACCAAGTAGGACACCGACGTGCCCTTCCATGGCACGATGGCCCCGGTGAAGAACACCACCACAACGGCGGCTGCACCGGCGATCATGGTGCTGGTGAACTGCGCCATGCTGCCGAGGGCGGTGGCGAAGCCCGCACGCATGCGCGACCCTTCGCGGACGAACCACACACGTCCAATGAATTCGCCAGTGCGATTGGGAGTGAACAACCCCATACTGGTGCCAGCGAGCGTTGCGCGCACCGCTCGTCCATAGTCCACGACTTCCACCGGGCGCATGAGCAACTTCCACTTGAACGCCTCTACCCCCCAGTTCACCACGGCCAGCAACAGCACGATCAGCAAAGGCCACGACATGGAGGCCGCGAAAGCCTCGCTCCACAGGCGGCTATCTTTCGCCACTACCTGCGTGTACAGGAATATGCACGCCAGCGCGAACAACCCCCAACGGAAGATCGAGATGAGCGTGCGGTCCATGGCTGCGGCCGAAAGTAGGCCTACGGAACGTGTGATCCTGGGGATCGACCCCGGCACCACGGTGATGGGCTTCGGTGTGTTGTTGGAACAAGGACGGACGATCACCCTTTTGGATGCCGGTGCCATCCGTTTTGCACCTGCCGATGACCACACGCTGAAGCTGCGTGAGATCTTCATCCGAACCCTGGCGATCATCGAGCTGCACAAGCCTGATGAGCTCGCCATCGAAGCACAGTTCTTCGGTAAGAACGTGCAAAGCATGCTGAAGCTTGGTCGCGCACAGGGGGTGGCCATCGCTGCAGCGCTCCACCGCCAAGTGGTTGTTGTGGAGTACGCGCCGAAGCGTGTGAAACAGGCTGTGACCGGCAACGGGAGTGCATCCAAGGAGCAGGTGGCTGCCATGCTGCTCGGTATCCTGAAGGTGAAGGAGCTGCCCAGCAGCACCGATGCCACCGATGCTGTTGCCGTGGCTGTGTGCCATCACTTCTCGCGCAACAATGCGGTGCAGAAAGGGGGTGGCGTTGCGCGCGGCAGCAGCGATTGGGGTGCTTTCGTGCGCAGCAACCCGGAGCGGCTCAAGAAGATCTAAGCATTGCGGATCCGTTCCGCGATCGCGGCCAGTTGCTCTTGGGTCAACTTGAGCTTTGGCCTGCTGAAGTCCATGTCGAGCATGCTGTCGATCGGGATCAGGTGCATGTGCGCATGCGGTACTTCCAACCCGATCACCGTTACGCCGATACGATCACAGAGCACCACGCCCGCGATCTTCCGCGCCACACCTTGGGCAAAGGGCATCATGTCAGACAGCACATCCTTCGGCAGGTCGAAGAATTTGTCCACTTCCACCTTCGGGACCACCAGTGTATGGCCTTCGCGCAAGGGGTTGATATCGAGGAAGGCGAGGAAGCGATCATCCTCGGCTACTCTGTGGCAGGGGATCTCGCCCTTGATGATGCGCGTAAAGAGGCTGGGCATCAGCGGCTGATCTCGATGATCTCCAACCGCATGGTGCTCCCCGTCGGGGTCGTCACCTCGGCGGTTTCGCCTTTACTCTTGCCCAACAATCCCTTTCCCATGGGCGAGCCCACGCTGATCTTGCCGGTCTTGATGTCCGCTTCGCTCTCGGCCACGAGGGTGAATTCCCGGTGCGTGTTGTTGTCCACGATGCGCACCATCACTTTGCTGTGGATATACACCCGACCTTCCTCCAGCTGCCCTACTTCGATGATGCGTGCATTCGCCACCACGGCTTCCAGTTTCGCGATGCGAGCTTCCAAGAGCCCCTGGTCCTCCTTGGCGGCGTGGTATTCCGCGTTCTCGCTAAGATCACCCTTGTCGCGTGCATCGGCGATCTGCTGGCTGAGGTGACGGCGCTCCACCGTCTTCAACTGGTGCAGTTCATCCTGCAGTTTTCGCAGGCCTTCTTCGGTGTAATAGGCGGTGCTCATCGCCGAGGGAGTTGGGGAGGAAAGAAAGGAAGAGGACCCTGGAAAGGGTCCTCTTCGCGAATGTAAGAGCAGTATCGGTCAGAGGCTCACCCGCAGACCGATGCAGTGCACCCCGGCGAACGGGTTGGTGGCGCGGTACGCATAATCAACGGCGATGGCGCTCTTCTTCTCAGCGCCGAACGGGAAGTCCACACTTAGACCACCACTGGGGCCGGTGAAGACCGAAGTGCGTTCGTCCGTGGTGTTCCCCTTCTCCCAGAGGTAACCCCCACGCAAATGGAAGATGCGCTTGAAGGCGTATTCCAATCCGACAACCCCTTGGTCTTGGGTGAACGAATTGCTGACGAAGGTCCCGGCTACGGTCAGGCGGTGCATCTCGTTCAGATGGAAGTCATACGCAGCACCGATGGTCAACATGCTGGGCAATTCGAATCGTTCGCTTCGCTGTTGCAGGGTGAGCACATCACTCCCGGTTGAAACCAACCCTTGTACCCCAAGGCCATCACCAGCGAAGCGCATGGCGGGCCCCACGTTCTTGAGCGCGATCCCGAACTTGATGTTCTCCTTTTCACCGGTCACGTAATGGATGCCGGCATCGAAGCACACACCCGTGGCGCGCACGTTGGCGATGCTCTCGCTCACCACGCGCACAAGCAGGCCACCATAAATGCTGTTGCTGAAGCTCTTCGAATAAGCCAGGCCGATATTGCTCATGGTGGGGCTGAAGGACCCCAAGCCGCCTTCCGGCTGCGCATCCGTTGTCACGGGCAGATCGCCGAATGACATCACGGTAGCGGTCAGGCCGAGCACCCCGTTCTCACCCATTTTCTGGCCAAGGCCGATGGCGTTCACGTGCACACCCGACCCGGACAACCATGTGGTATTGGTAAAGACGATCTCCGTTTTGCTGGTATGCGCCAGACCGGCGATGTTGCCGTACATGCTTTCCACGCCGCGCAACGAGGCCGTGTTCGCCAAGGACCAACCACTGCTTCGCGCCCAAGGGTTCATGAGCAGTTGCGATCCGCCGGCCTGCCCGGCGCGATCGGGGTTCCCGGCCAGCACGGTGGTGCAGGTGAGCGCGCTCAACGCGAACAGGCCCAAGGTCCGGATCATCGTGTTCGTCTTCATGTCCATCGCTTCGTTGTCGTTTTCGGCCACATCAGAAATTCTGGAGGTCCACCGGTCTGATGACGCCGAACCACTTGATCACTTTTTCACCCACGCCCGGCACATCGATATGGCAGATGTAGGTTCCCCCGGCGATGGGGACCGTATTCCCATTGCGCAGGTCCCAATCAAGGAAGGTGAGGTCGTTATCCTTTTTATACTGCCTGATCCGCGTACCGCCCACATTGTAGATGCTGATGGTGCATGTCTGCGGCAGGTTGATGAACTTGACCCTGTTGTCCAATCGGCTCGTCTCGTATCCGCTGAAGGAATAGTAGGGGTTGGGAACGATGCCGATCATGTCCAGGGCATCCTCGGCCACGTCCGCTACTTGCGTCAGGGTGGCTTGAGCGTCGCTGGAGAAGGTGTACAATGGGCGGCCATCGTTGCGCGTACCGCCCGGAAGGATCGGGGGGTCGAACCCTGCATACGGATCCGCATACCGGGTGTAGGGTTGTTTCGTCTGCAACACGATACGGCTTTCGCTCGGTACCAAGCCGTTCTCCACACTGTTCATGGTCATACCGGGCGCCATCATCAGACTGCCCACCCATCCGGTGGAGCGGAACACCTTGAGGCGCGCCGTGCTGGAGTTGTCGCTCAGTTTGGCATAGAGATATGCGCCTTCATCGTACTGCGGCATGAAATCGCTGCTTGAGCTGGAACTGGCGATCCGGTCGAGATCGTTGAACACGTAGATCCAATGGAAGCCACCGAAAAGGGGCTCACCGAGGTTGGTCACCAACTGGTCGGTGGGGTTCAGCAGGAAATCGCGGCCATTGTTGCCACCGTTCGGGGTAGGCAGGCCCCAGTAGCTGTTCTCGCTGAAAGCCATGTTCAATCGCTCACCACTGGTGATGTCGATGGCATAGCCGGGGAACCAGCCCATCCCGTCGGGCTGGGTTCCGTTCATGGTGGCTTCGGCATCATTCGCCCCGGAGGACCCGGCGCGCCGGCCGTTCTTGTCCACGCTGGCACCTGAGCGTAAGCTGTTCTTCGTCACACCGCCTTCGGCCAGGTTGGGGTTCTCTTCGTTCTCCAACACGGCACAGCGGGTCCACCGGCTCTTATCGGGTGTAAGCACGATCAACGTCGGGCGGCAGTTGGCGATGCGCGAAACGTTCCGCGAGGACTCAAGATCGGGTGAACTGGGCTGGAAGGCTGTGTCGCCGCACAATCGCCATGGTGCCCACATCCCGTCCAGTATGCCTTCATACACCTCATCATCATCCCTGCCGAGGTAATCGTTGTAGTGGTTGCCATCCTCGTTGCTGGTACCGGAACGGATCCAGTTGAAGGGGTTCTCACCCTCGTCATCAGGAATACCGTAGCACCAGGGATCACCGGTGAAAGTCCAAGTGCCATTGTCTATGGGGTCGGTGTAGAACCCGCTTGCATCAGGGTATTCGTATTGCTGAAGGGTGACGGACAATCCCCATTGCGGAATCAGTTGCTCGTTCAGCATTTCGATGGTGCGTTCACTGTGCACGGTATCGGGCGCACCATCAGGACCACCGTTCTGGTTACCGCTCTGGTCGATATCCAAAGCGACCAGTGACCAGCGTGCGTCAAGAAGATCGTCCGGTGAGGGGTCTTTGAACCAGAGTTCGAAACGGCCATGGGGCACGTTCAGCGGATCAACCACCTTGACGTTCACCGGGGCGAGGCCGCCCTTGAAGGTCAGCTGGTCCTTCCGCCAAATGGGATCAGCCATGATGGCGTCGATGGTGGCCTCGGTCAATTCCACCCTGTTGTCGCCGTTGCCGTCGCCTTCCAACCGGGTCATTTGGAACCCGTCACCATACTGGGATTGTTGAATGGTACCACCTTCCGCAGGCTGGGGTTTGTGCGGGATGCCCGAGAACGGGATGATCTCCCCGTTGGCGCTCTTGCGGCTGCTCTTGAAGGGGAAGGCCTGCCCCGTGAGCAACACCGGGTCGTACGGCGCATAATAGTTGTAGCCGTAGGCAATGGCCATGAAGTAATACGTCTTGAAATTGATCAAGCGGACATCGCCTTGTGCGAATTCGTCCTCGGTGACCCGGATCGAATGCGCGATCCCTTCATCCGCACCGTTCACCATTTCCGTTGGCACGGGCAGGTTGATGTCCGGATCGTAATTGTAGTTCACCAGTTGGTTCACACCATCCTTGACATCGCCTTGGTAGATCAAACGCGCCTTGTTGAGATCGTCCAGTTCGCCAGCGCTCACATCCGCGTTGGCCACTTGGTATACCATGTACCCTTGGAAGTGGTAGAAGCGGTCCGATGCGGATTCGGGGATCGCGGGATCAAGCTCCACGTAATCCTCAGGGATGCTGACGTTGTTGTTGCTGTTGGTGGGGTTGCCGATGAACAGGATCAGTTCACGATCCAGTTCCACGACATCCAGCTCTGGTGCGTCGGGGCCGTTGAGGATCTTGAAACAGTTGTCGAAGAGCGACTGTGCCTTGTCGTCGGCTTTCCGCACCTCTTCCACGCTGGCGGTGGGCCCACCAGAGTTCGCACGCGCCCACACAGCGCCCACGGTAACGTTGTTGTAGGCACCGGGTTCGAGGGTGAACGGACCCGCGCTCTGGATGAACCGACGGTCAGCGGGGTCATTGCCTTCCAGATCTTCCGACCAAGGTGCTTGCGGAACGCAATTCGTACCCCAGCCCAAGGGATCGCTGTCGCCAGGGAACATGTACTGGGCCGGTATGTTCGGATCACCACCACCACCAATATGCCCGGTACCGCCATAGAGGTTCGGGGAGTTGTCCTTCCAGATGGCCTTCAAATAGTTGTAGTACTGGATGGCAATGCTCGGATCACCAGTGACCGTTCCATCGTTGTTGTGATACAGGAAGGCGCGCATCCCGTACCGTTCGTTGTCCACAACGGTGTCGCCGTAGCCGATACCGATCCCCTTGTATGGGATACCCAAGCCGGCGCGCGCAGCACCGCAATCCGTTGTCAATGGGTTATCGACCCCATCCGCATCCTGGTACGGACCTTCGAAAAAGTCCACGCCGATCGCAGGAGGTTGAATGCCGTAGCCGACAGCGCCACCAGCGCATGCCGATCCTGAATCGTCGTTGTCGCCATTGTAACCATAGCCAAGACCGCGTTGAACATCGCAGCCTACGTAGTCATCATCGGAACAGCCGAGGTCCACGTCCACCCACTGGCCGAAGAAGGTATTGGTAAGGGTTTGTGTGCCTTGGTTGATGACCACGTAATTGTAGAAGGTCATGTTGTTCACCTCATCATTGGTGGCGAAGGCGAAGGCCTGTGCCCTGATCTCCATGCCGATGGGTAAGCCGCTGCTTTCGGTGTGAGCATTGCCGTTGTCGTTGAACACCCACCAGATGTTCTCATCGCCGAACAGGGGGATCGCATCCTCGCGGAAGCGGGCCTTGCAATCGATCGTGCCGTCCAGGTCGTATCCAGGCGAATCACCGTCGCCGGGTTCGTAATCACCATCGCCATTGAAGTCGTTGAACGGCGCGATGTACAGATCCTGGCCAGCGGCCACATCCCCGATCGCAGGCCATTCGGTGAAGACGGAAGGAATGATGTACCCCGGGAAATCAACGTTCACGTTGCAGTTGGGGTCGGCCAGGCAGAGGTAGTACCCGTTGTGCGCGGCAACGTCGTTGCGGTGGGTCTTCCAGGTCCTGTCGTAGTCGTTGCACACATCGGCCGGGATGCTCGCGTTGCCATCGTTGGTCAATGGTCCGGGCCAGTAGTCATTACCCACTTGCCTGAAACGGACCCCGGCGAATTTCAATTGGTTGTCGGGTGAGAGGCCGCCCATCCACAGGGCGCCAGCGAACAATGAGTTGGGGCCTGAGCGATCATCGGTCTTGGGCACTTCATATGCGGCGCCACCAGGGCTGGAACGGTCCTGCCACATGTTGCCCCCTGTTTCGATCAGCGCCCGCACGTTGTTCAGGTCAAGCTCGGTGCTGTGTGTGGCGGGCGAGCAGCCATCGGCCTTGGCATGACCGCCAGCACTGCCGGGGCCGCGGCCCGATTGGTTCTCCCGCGCCAGGAGCGGGGCTACGGAAACTGCCATGGCCATGCCAGCAGCTAGGGTGCGGATGTTCAATGTGCTGTTCATGTGGCTGTGTTATTGGGGTACTGGATCTCGCGCACGTAGTGGTTCAGAAATCGAAACGAAGGCCAAGACGGATGGTACGGGGTGCACCGTAATTGCCCGGGTCGTTCACCTTCAGTGCATACAATTCGCGGAAACTCTCGGGGTTGTCCTTGCTGTTGATCTCGTCCTGGTATTGCGCATTCGCCAAGTACCCATCGTCATCGGGTGCTCCGGTGCCGCGCCACACACCCGTCACATTGCGCGTGTTCAGCACGTTCGTTACCAGCAGGTACACGTTCAGGTTGGCGCTCTTGGCTTTGTCCTCGCCCTTGCCGAAGCTCAGGGTCAGGTCACGGTCCAACTGAAGGTCCATAGTGAATTGCCATGGAAGCCGGCTTCCATTGATCGAACCGTTCAAGCTGTGACTTCCCACGCCTTCGCCTTCGTTGATGATCCGGCTGCTGGAACTATAAGGTGTCCCGCTCCCCAGAAGGGTCACCAAGTTGATGCCCGTGCTCTGCAGGATCGGTTTGCCGAAGAGCATGGGACCATTGTAGTCCTTGCCGCGGCCATAACGGAAATCGGTGGTGAACTGGAACTTGTGGCGCTGGTCGAAGTTCAGCGGTGAAATGGTCCGCAGGTTCGGTTGCCCGCTGTTCACCAATGCCAAGCTGGTGCCCGGATCGCTGCCAGTGCCATCAGCGAACTGCAGGGTGTAAGCAGCACGCATCCACAGATTGCCCGTGCGGCGGAGGTCATACGCCAGGGTGAACCCCTTCACCGTGCCGAAGTCGATGTTATCGTAGGTCTGGTAAGCCACGGGCCAGGCCTCCGACACGTTGCGCACTTGGATCATGTCGCGCAGCTCACGATAGAAAGCGGAGATCTTCAACGAACTGCTCTTGGTCAGCACCTGTTGGAAACCGAGCTCGTAATCGATCGTCTTGGTGGGCCGCAGGTTCGGGTTGTTCACGATGTTGCCTGTGGTCTCCAGGTAGGCGTAGTTCAAGAGGTCCAAACGACTGGCGCTCGTCGGGCGCTGGGTCAGCACGTCGTAGTGGGCGAAGAAGACCGCCTCATCGCTGATGGGGAAACTGAAAGCCACGCGCGGCATCACGTTCACCACCGGCTCATAATCCCGGAAAGCGTTCTGGTTCAGTTTGCTCCCGTTCAACTGGCCCTCCTGGCCCCGACCAATGAGGTAGGGCTGGATGCCGCTGGCCGAACGCAGCACGCTGGGATCGGTGATCAGTTCACCCAACGCGTTGTACCAATCATCGCCGTCGCGATAACCCACCACTGTGAGCGGGCCCTCATAATTGTCCACGTACACCACGAAATCATCACCGATGTTGCTGGGCCGGTTGGACAATTGATCGGCGATCTGGCCATCGCCCACGGGTACCGTGCTTCCGGCTGTGTAAGCGTTCTGCTGCAGGTATGGGTCCTTGAGCACGCTCTGGTTCGCATCGTACCGGTCCACACGCACGCCCACGTTGAAGATGATATCGTCAAAGGCGAACTTGTCCATGACGTAACCGGCGATGTAGATGGGCTGGAAGGGCGCCTGCAAACGGGTGTGGTTGCCGTTCGCATCCACATCGTTGAAGAAGTCGTCAAGCGAAGGGCGACCCGTGGTTTTGTTGCCCATGTGATCGTATCCGTTGTAGGAATTGACCAGCCCACCTGAAGCATTGAACAGATTCTCCCCGCTGTTGATCAGCTCGTCGGCGGAGAACATGTCGATGGACAGCAGCGATGGGTCCACGGCATCGACGTTGATGAAATCCGAGCCGTTCGGGTCCAGGCCCAATGCGAGGCGGAGTTGTTCATCGAAGTAGGACTGTCCCTCCGAGTCGATCAATCGGGGATGCCCGATGAAGGGGTACTGCCCGAAGAAGTAATTGATCGTGGAAATGTCTTCGTTGATCTGGAGGATATGGCTGTTGGCGAGGTCACGCGCCAGCCCCCAGAGCCCCACCGGCGCCACTTGGTAGTTGCGCGAGGTGATCTGCTCATATTCAACGCCAACGCTCACCGCGTGCTGGCCGATGTCAGCTGAACCGGTGGCGCTCAAACGCACCTGGTCGGTTTGGCGCTTGGCGTAATTGTTCGCGAGCGATCCAAGGTTGTTGTACAACGCATAAACCCTGGCCGGTCCACCGCCGTTGAGGATACCCTGCCCGCTCTGGATGGCGTCGAAGTTGGTATACGGACCGTCTTCAGCAGCGGGGTTGAAGATGTTGAAGGGTTGCTGCTCAAATAGATCGAAGTACTGACTGGTGATCCCGGCAAGTTCCGGGTTCAGGTCGGCCGGAACGAACGTTACCAACGTGTCCCTCCAACCATCTTGCTCAAAGGCCTGGATCTCCGGATCGAAGGTGTAATTGTCCATCCGGTAGGTCTCGAACTTGCCCAGGTAGCCGTAATCGAACAGTCGATCGCCGTGGGTGGGGTCCTCGTCTTTTGAATCGAAGCGCGAGTAATCGAACTGCACGCTGTAGAACGCGTTCTTGATGCCGGATTTCTTCGTGGTCTGGCCTTCCACCGCATCCTCCTGCCGCTGGTTGAAACGTTGGGTGAAGCGCACGAACCCGCGCCAGGTGATATCGCGCGAGCGGTTGTTGTTCT
This sequence comes from Flavobacteriales bacterium, assembly GCA_049289815.1. GTDB lineage: Bacteria > Bacteroidota > Bacteroidia > Flavobacteriales_F > PHOS-HE28 > PHOS-HE28. The sequence continues at coordinate 18,526 of JBATMK010000302.1, read as the reverse complement.
CCGAGTTGAGCAGGCTATTGTTGCGGTTGTAGTCCTGCCGCTTGCCGTATTCGAATGAACCGCCGAGGGTAAGATTGACCGTTGGCGTGGTGGCGATATCGATCTTCCCGGCCGCCAGGTACGATTTGGCCCCAGCGCCTTGTCGGGTGCGCAATTGCTCCATATCGCTGTTGTTGATATCGAGCACGTTGTAGAAGGCGGTGGGGCGCCCCGCTACATCGCGCACCACGAGTGGTTCGGCGATCAACTGGTCACGCACATCAAGTTGCACGCGCGGGTCGTTCACGTACTGAGGGCCATCGTCCACCACGTTGGTGTATTGGCCGCTGAGGAAGAAGCCCAACAAGGGTTTGCTCTTGTTGCCAACGCTATCCTTCTTGAAAAAGACCGGACCGCTGATGCTGGCTTCAACTTGGTTGTATGCATAAGCATCCAAGCCCACGATGTCGGTGACGTCGTCACCCAACTGCCAGCCGGAGGTCAGGTATTCCAAACCACCGAAATAGGAACGGCTCGGTCCGCGCGTGGTGATGTTGATCACGCCACCGGTAACGTCGCCATAGTTGGCCGGCACACCACCCGTGATCACCTGCACTTCCTCAATGGCGCTCTTCGGTAGACCGGTCCCGGCGCCGGCAGGCACTTTCACACCATCGATATAGTAGTAGGTGTTCTCCGTACGCGCCCCCCGGATGCTGATGCCCCCGCCCGTACCTGCAGTGCTCGCACCGGCTACGGTGGTGGCAATACTGTTGGCCGTACGCCCCGGCATCTTGCTGATCTGGTCACGGGTTACGGTGCCCCCGCTGGAACCTCCGTCCTTCTCGATCAAAGGCACTTGGTACTTCACCACCTTGAACTCCTTCAATTCAAGGCCGCTCTCCATCTTGATGTCCAAGAAGGTCATCTTGTTGCCGTTGATCACCACCCCGGTCTGCTTCACCGGTTGGTAGCCCACATAGCTGAAGGTCACATCGTAGGTGCCCGGTTCGATCGGCTTGATCAGGTAGACGCCATCGAAATCGGTGGCACCACCGGCGACTTGCGTGCCCTTGTTCTCCACCAGCACGTTCACGAACGGCAGTGGTTCACCCGACTTGCCGTCGGTCAAGGTGCCCTTGAGGCTACCCGCCCCCACTTGGGCGAAGGCGGTAGCTGAAACAACGCAAAGGGCTGTCAGGGAGAGTAGCCTTCTCACCATCAACTGTAGGATTTACGATCTATGTAGGATTGCAACGAGGGGCGGTAAAGATAGAAAGATACCGATCCCGCCAAATCTCCTGAAACCCGCGCCAGTGGCTGGTTTCCGGAGGTTGGGCCGGATCCGGGTCCCGATCGTACCGCTCTTTTGCCGTTCATCATCGCCATCATGGTGGCGAAATATATCGGCAACGTGCTCTCCGCTCGGCCCGATCGCATGGCGATCGTTGTGCGGCGATGTACACGTCCGATCAGTGCCGCCTCCCGAACAGGCGAACGAAAAAGGGATCACGGTGGGTATTGGTACCGTGCTTATTGGCGCGCTTGGTGTGCTGCTTGATGCGTTTGCGCGTGGCCTTGTCCTGTATGCCCAGGTGTTGCTTCTGCTTTTCCTTCTCGGCCTTTTTGGCTGCCTTCTTGTCCTGCTTGGCCTTCTTCGCCTGTATGTGCTCCGCCTCCTTCCGGCCGATACCCTCCTCCTGTGCGTGCAGCACCACAGGTGCGGTGATGGCCAGCGCAGCGGCCAGCAGGAACCGGAACGTTCGGCTTCTCATGGTAGCAATGTTAATGCGGTGGGCGAGTGGCATACCTACTTTCGCCGTTGAACGTTCCATCAGCACATGTTCATACGTCCGGCATCGGTTCTTGCACTCGCGCTTGGCACGGCGTTGCTGTTGGTCGCTTCGTGCCGGAAGGAGGAACAAGGGGGCGTTCCCTACACGCAGGTGGATATCCAGTTCAACGTGAACAATCCGGCTTATGTGGACCTGCAGGTGCCAGGTGGCTGGATCTACATCACCGGAGGAAGTCGCGGCATAATCGTGTATCGCAAGACCATGGATGACTTCATAGCTATGGACCGGCACTGCCCGTACCAACCCACCAACGATTGCCAGGTGCATGTGGATGCTACCCAGGTGACAGCACGGGATACCACTTGTTGCACCTCGACTTTCAGCATCATGGACGGTAGCGTTACGAACGGCCCTGCCACGATCGGTCTGCAGCAGTACAACACCACCTTCAACGGTACCACACTGAGGATCTACAACTGATCACCGGCTCCCGGAAATGAAGAAAGGCCCACCATTGGTGGGCCTTTCCGATGTTGGATACTTCGATCAGTAGCGGTAAGCGTCGCTCTTGAACGGACCGTTCTTGGCCACACCGATGTACTTGGCCTGCTTATCGTTCAGCTCCTCCAGCTCCACGCCGATCTTGGCGAGGTGCAGTTTGGCCACCATCTCGTCGAGGTGCTTTGGCAGCACGTACACCTTGTTCTCGTACTTGCCATGGTTCTGCCAGAGTTCGAGTTGGGCCAAGGTCTGGTTCGTGAAGCTGTTGCTCATCACGAAGCTGGGGTGGCCGGTGGCGCAACCCAGGTTCACCAAGCGGCCTTCGGCCAGGATGATGATGTCCTTGCCGTTCACTGTGTACTTGTCCACCTGCGGCTTGATCTCCACCTTGCTCTTGCCGTGCGTGCTGTTCAACCAGGCCATATCGATCTCATTGTCGAAGTGTCCGATGTTGCAGACGATGGTTTTGTCCTTCATCGCCTGGAAATGCTCCGCGCGGATGATGTCGCAATTGCCGGTGGTGGTGATGATGATGTCCGCACGGGGTGCGGCTTTCGCCATCGGTTTCACCTCGAAGCCGTCCATGGCGGCCTGCAACGCGCAGATCGGGTCGATCTCGGTAACGATCACACGAGCACCTGCGCCTTTCAATGAAGCGGCTGTGCCCTTGCCCACATCACCGTAACCGGCGACGACGGCCACTTTGCCGGCCATCATGATGTCGGTGGCCCGGCGGATGGCATCCACTGCACTCTCCTTGCAACCGTACTTGTTATCGAACTTGCTCTTGGTAACGCTGTCGTTCACGTTGATCGCAGGCATCACCAACGTGCCGTTCTTCTCGCGGTCCATCAGGCGGTGCACGCCCGTGGTGGTCTCCTCGCTCAAACCCCTGATGCCTTTCACCAGTTCGGGGAACTTGTCGAAGACCATGTTGGTCAGGTCGCCACCGTCGTCCAGGATCATGTTCAACGGCTGGCCTCCTTCAAAGGCGAACAGCGTCTGCTCGATGCACCAATCGAACTCCTCATTGTTCATGCCCTTCCATGCGAACACCGGAATGCCGGCTTTGGCGATCGCCGCCGCGGCATGGTCCTGTGTGCTGAAGATGTTGCAACTGCTCCAGCTCACTTCGGCACCGAGCTCCTTCAGCGTCTCGATCAGCACGGCGGTCTGGATGGTCATGTGCAGGCAGCCGGCGATGCGCGCTCCCTTGAGCGGTTTCTCCTTTCCATGCTGGGCGCGCAGCGCCATCAAGCCGGGCATCTCGGCCTCGGCCAGTTCGATCTCCTTGCGGCCCCACTCGGCTTGCGAGAGGTCCTTCACTTTGTACTTCAACTGTTCAGCGGTCTTGGTGGTCATGGCGTATTCGTCGGTGTTCCGTGCATTGACGCAACGGGGCCGCGAAAGTAGCCGCTTCGCCCGGATCGGGAAGCTGAATGGTATGTTCGCATCATGAGCACCGTACTGCAATTGCTGGACAGGTCGAAGGCCGAAGGGCGCAAGCTCCTGGCCGTGCTCATCGACCCGGATCAGGCACAGGATGAAGCACTCTTGGAGCGCACGGTCCAGAACGCCTGCATGGCCAAGGCCGATCTGCTCTTCGTGGGCGGAAGCCTCCTGATGACGGACGCCTTCGATACCTGCGTGAAGCGGGTGAAAGAGCTCAGCGATCGCCCGGTGCTGCTTTTCCCCGGCAGCCCGGCGCAGTTGAGCGCGCATGCCGATGCGGTGCTTTTTCTTTCGTTGATCAGTGGTCGCAATCCGGAATTGCTCATTGGGCATCACGTCACGGCCGCGCCGCGCGTAAAGGCACTCGGCCTGGAAGCGATCCCTACGGGTTACATGTTGGTGGACGGCGGTCGTCCCACCACGGCCCATTACGTCAGCCAGACCTCGCCCATCCCGAACGACAAGCCCGGTATTGCGGCATGCACCGCTTTGGCCGGTGAACTGCTCGGCATGCGCACCATGTACATGGATACGGGAAGCGGTGCCAAGAAGACGGTGAGTGCCGAGATGGTCGCTGTGGTGCGCGCAAGCGTTGCATGCCCCATCATCGTTGGAGGTGGTATCCGCGATGCTGCCACCGCGCGTGTCCTATGCGATGCCGGTGCCGATGTGATCGTCGTGGGCACGGCCGTGGAAGAGGACCCCGAGGCCGTGTTCGCCTTGAGCGAGGCGGTGCATGGGTAAGCGACCTTTGATCATGCGTGCTCTGGGACCCGGTGTGATCGGCCTTCTGCTCTTTGCCATTGGTGTCCCAGCTCTGCGGGCCCAGTCCGATTCTCTCTGGAAGGCATGGACCAATACCTCTCTCCCCGATAGCTCCCGGCTTCAAGCCATACAGACCTTGGCATGGAAAGCCGTGTTCGAGCAACCGGACAGCGGTATGAAGCTGGCCGATGCACAGCTGGCCTACGCGTTGAAGGTGAAGGACGGTCGTGCGCGCTATGAGGCCTATACCACCCTGGCGGTCGGTAGCAGCATGAAGAGCGACTACAAGGCTTCGCTCGAGTACCTGGAGCAATGCCTGGAGGTGGCGCAAGAGCTTGGTGATGCGAAGCGGGTGGCCAATGCCTACCGCAACATGAGCAACGTGCATAAGAACACCGGCGATCTTCCGCAAGCCTTGGCCATGTGCCAGAAGGCGCTGGTGATCAACGAAGAACTCGGCAATAAAACCGGCCTTGCCGATACCTATAACACGATCGGCAACCTGTACACCGAGCAGGATGATTGGCCCAAGGCACTGGAGAACTACGAGCGGAGCCGGACCCTGTACGAGGAACTCAGCGATCAGAAAGGAAAGGCACAAGCCACACAGAACATCGGTGCCACGCACCTGGAAATGGGCGAGCGCACTAAGGCGGTGGAGGAGTTCCTCCTGAGCCTCGACCTGTACCGCACGCTCGGGCGGCGTTTGGAGACGGGCATGGCATACAACAATCTGGGCCGCGCCTATAGCCAGATGGCACGGCCGCAGGAAGCGCGGATGAGCCTCGATTCGGCGCGGGCCATTTTCACCGTACTCGGGAGCAAACGGCAGCTGGCCCGCACGCATTACTACACCGGCGAATTGCTGCGCGGCCAGGGGCGCGCCGGCGAAGCCATCGCGGCCTGCAAGGAAGGGCTGGTCATAGCAAAGGCATCCGGCTTATTGCAGCAGCAGAAGGAATGCAACGAATGCCTGATGCTCGCTTTCGAAGCCGCCGGTGATCTGGCCAATGCTTTCCTCGCCCAGAAAGCATTCGTGTTGATCGGTGATTCGCTGGACAAAATGAACAACACGAAGGAGGTCATGCGGTTGGAACTGCAGCATGCATTCCAACAACGACAGATCGCCGACAGTTTGGACCAGGCCCGTGCGCAGTTCGCGAAGGACCTGGCCTACCAGAAGGAACTCTCGCGGGGCAAGGAACAACGCAATTGGATCATGTTCTCCGCGGTGGGTGTTCTCTTGCTGGCAGGTGGATTGTTCGGGCGGTTGCGCTACATCCGCCGTTCGCGTGCGCTGATCCAAAAGGAGAAGGACCGCAGCGATGATCTCCTGCACAACATCCTCCCCAGGGAAGTTGCGGCTGAACTCAAGGCGAAGGGCTCGGCCGAAGCACGGGCCTTCGACAATGCAACCGTCCTCTTCACTGATTTCAAGGGCTTCACGCAGTTATCCGAGCAACTCAGCGCGGCCGACCTGGTGGCTGAGATCGACCACTGCTTCAAGGGGCTCGACGCGATCGTTGAGCGCCACCACATCGAGAAGATCAAGACCATCGGCGATGCGTACATGGCCGTTGCCGGTGTGCCCGACCCGGCAGCGTCTTCGGCGAAGGACCTGATCTTCGCCGCGCTGGAGATGCAGGAGTTCATCCAACGGCGCCGCACTGAGCGGTTGAGCAATGGATCACCGGCTTTCGAAATGCGCGCTGGTCTTCACTCCGGGCCGGTCATCGCCGGCATCGTGGGGGTGAAGAAATTCGCCTATGACATATGGGGCGATACAGTGAACACCGCATCGCGGATGGAAAGCAGCGGAGAGGTCGGTCGCGTCAATATCTCAGCAACCACCCATGCCCAAGTGAAGGATATCGCCGGATTGCGGTTCGAACCGCGCGGCATGGTGGGCGCCAAGAACAAGGGCGACCTGGAAATGTACTTCGTCTACCGTAGCTGAGATCCGCCGGCTTCAGCGTATCACCAGCCGGCTGTACATCGTCGCACCGTCAATGCTCACACGCACCACGTACAGCCCTGCGTTCAAGGGTTGAGCGAACCGCACTTCGTACGGCACTTCACCTTCGGGGATCGTGAACACATCACTCGCGACCTCACGACCGGCCATGTCGATCACCGTCAGGACCGCTGGTCCGTTCGTGCCTTCCTCAGCATCCAGAAGCAGGTGGAAACCGGAGCCATCGTTCGGAACAGGCCAAAGCAGCATCTCACTTCGGGCCACCGTCTCATCAACATTGTGCGAGGACCGGAAATTGGGCTGTGCGCCATTGCGCGTGCGGATGGAACACACCGGACCGAACGGGCACCACGTTGCGCCATTGTCATAGCTGCAGCGTACATCAACTGAATAAATGCGGCCCGGCTTCAAAGGGAGGGTGGCCCACTTCGTGATCGGCAATGCATTGGTCGGTTTGGCGATCGTGCGCACGTAACTGCCACGGGTGAAACGCCATTGGTACTTGTTCGCGGTCGGGACCGGGACGGCGTAGATCGTACTTCCACCAACCATCCACACGTCCACACCACAGGAAATCTCGGGTGCAGCGGATGTTGTCAATTGTGTCAACGCACAAGCGTCAGAGCCCGTGCGTAAGCCTTCATCAGAGCGATCGGTGAATGCGCCACCATCGATCTCGATCAGCTCGGTACCCAGGCTGCTCACACGCACATAGCCCGGGCTGCGGGCGCCGGCGCTCATGCCATCGCCGCCGCTGTCCTTCACTTCGAAGGTGTAACAGTCCGATGGGGCAAGTCCCACCGTTGATCGCTCTTCGCCGTTCGGTTCAGCATAAGGACCGCCTTGTGCCACAACGACCCCCAGGTCATTGCGCATTTCCCAGGTGGTCTCACCGGGAAAGTCATCGGTCTTCACCTCAACGTTCACCGTGTACGAAGCACCGGGTGACGGTTCGGCCTCGATCGTTTCCGTACGGATGTTGCCTACTGGATCCTCGTCCGGATTCGTGTTCACACTGATGATGCGCAGTTCGATCTCATCGCCGGGCACCACGGGTATGGCAGGGAAGGCGGGTTGGCGGAATGCACCCGTTACAGCCGGTATGGCCAGGATCCAGTTGAAGGTGTTTTCGACAACGCCGTTCTTCCACGTCTCCACTACGCACGTGCTCATGGTGGCGGAGCCCATGTTCTGGATCCGAAGGACGGGGGTTACGCTACCGTCGCAGGCGAATTTCAGCCCCTTATAATCATCAATGCGTGCGTCGTACGTGGTTTGGGCGCTGGCGAAGAACGCAAGCAAAGCAGCAGGGAGAGTAAATGGGATGCGCATGGTAGGTGCAGTTGGGACCGCACCAAAGTAGTAGGATCGACCCTGAAGGGGTCAAGGGAGCTTTTGTTCCCGCCGGATCGCTCCAGTGGCTTCAGAACCGCAGCGTAACGCCGCCCAGGAAATTCAGCGGTGCCTGCGGGAAGAGCCCGACCATTTCCTGCCGATGGTTCCCGGAATAGTAGGAATACACCCAGCCGTTGCTCTCGTATTCCTCGCTGAAGATGTTGCGCGCGGAGACGTGGATCGCGATCTCGTCCGATCCCGCAATACCCGTGAAAGAAAGGTTCGCGCGGACGTCGTTCACAAGATATCCGTCAAGCGCGCGCTCGTCGTTGGTGGTGTTGTCCAAGAACTGTTTGCCCACGTACTTGCTGACCCATGCAATGCTCGCGTTCCCGAAGCGTGGCGACTTCCACACGGTTGCTGTGAGTTCGCCACCCGCGATCAGGCTTGGTGAGAAAGCGAGATGTGTTTCGCCGTGTGCCACTTGCACCTGGCCGCCGTTGTCCCAGTCATCAACGAACTCCGTGAAGTCGCCCACACGGTTGCGGCTGATGGTGGCATTGGCGCTGAGGCGAACGCGCGGGTGCAATTGTGCGCTGCAGGTGACCTCCACCCCGGCCCGATAACTCTTCGCCACGTTCGTGCGCAGAGCCGCGCCCACGTCGTTCAACTCGCCCGTCAGTACCAATTGGTCCTTGTAGTTCATGTAGTAGCCGTTGATGCCCGCCGTGAACCGAGCACTACGGAATTCGTAGCCGACCTCCGTGTCCTGTATTTGCTCCGGCTTCGGCCGGCTTTCGGGGCTGGTCTCTGTGAGGTCGTCGCGGTTCGGTTCGCGGTTAGCGATCGCGAACGATGCGTAGGCACGCCCGCTTTTGTGCAACCTCGCGGTCACACCCGCTTTCGGGTTGAAGAAGGTGTAGCTGACATCCTGGGTGACGTTGCGCAATTCACTGTCATATCCAAGGAAGTCGTGTGCAACCCGGCGCACTTGAGCATCGGCGTACAACTCCACCTTCGGAAGCACCGGGAAGTTCAGTTTGGCAAAGCCGTTCACATCGGTCTTCTGCGCATCGTTGAAGTAATAGCGCTGGCGGATGTCGCTCTCACCGGCGTAACGCGCCCAGATCACTTCGCCGTAGTGATCACCCTCATAGCGGCTTGCGCTGCCGCCGATCACAAGGTCAGCCTTGCCCAGCCGTTGTTCGAAGCTGAGGTTCGCGCCGCTGATCACATTGTCCAACCAGCGCCTGCGGATGATGTCGCTTGTGCTGATGGTGTCGTCACCGATGATCACGGGCGCGATGCCGTGGTCCGCGAGATCATCGTCTTCCCTGTATTGCTCATAGAACCCTTTGCCCAATGTTCGGAAGAGTGTGAGGTTGAACGTAGCGCGCCCCCCCATCTTCTGCTCGTACAACAATTGGTAGTATGTCTGCTTGTAGTCGTCCACCTCATTGTCGTAGGTGTACGGATTGTAGGTACGGTTGGTATCGATCACTTCACGCGGCACACCGCCCCACGCCTGGTAGGTCACTTCCTTCCCACCGAAGGTGATGAACCGCAACGACCGTGACTTCCCCAGCCAGGCTCCTTGCACGAAGTAGCTGCTGAGATCCGCGGTCGCCCGATCAATGTAGCCATCGCTGTGCAAGGTGCTCAGGCGCCCATCGAGGCTGAAGCCATGCACTACGCCAGTACCGAAACGAGCGACACAGCGCTGTGAGTTGTATGAACCACCGAACGCGCCCAGTTCACCGAAAGCCGAGTCGCTGACCGTTGTTGTGCGGAGGTTCACGCTCGCACCGAAAGCACCCGGCCCGTTCGTACTGCTTCCCACGCCGCGCTGCACTTCAATATCCTCGGTGCTGGTGGCCAGATCAGGGAGATCCACCCAATACATGCCCTGGCTTTCGGCATCGTTGATCGGCACACCGTTCACCGTTACGTTGATGCGCGTCGCATCGCTGCCGCGGATGCGCAGGCCCGTGTAGCCGAAGCCCGTGCCGGCATCGGTGGTGGTTACCACGCTGGGCAGATGATCCAGGAGCAACGGCAGATCAACACCGTTGTTGGTCTCATGCAAGCGGTCGCGATCCACGGTGTTTTTCGCGAAGGGCGCGCGATCACCGGCACGCAGGACGCGCACCTCGGCTTGCGGCAGCAAATAGGGGCGGGGGTGCAGCTTCACGTTGAGAACAACGGGCTGTCCGCCTTGCGATACGACCACGGTGTCGAGCACCTCGAAGGCGAAGTGCGCGAAACGCAATCGATGCTCCCCGTCCGGGATGCGGCCCAACTCATAGTGACCATTTCCGTCTGAACGTATTGACCATTGATCGCTCGATACATCCACATCGCGGAGCACTTCACCTGCCGCATCCGTGATCGATCCCGAGATCGTTACCTGTGCCTTCACTTGTAGTGCTCCGCCCATGAGCAGAGCCACCATCCAATGCTTCAACATGTCGTCTTTCCTTTCTCCCTCCGCGCGCACGGGGGTCCGGGCGCTGCGGCGATCGTTGGTTACGATCCCTGTTCCCTTGGCGGCATTACCCGCCCAGGTTCATTGGGTATGATCTCAGTCCCGACTTGGTCGGGACACCCCATTGTGAGTCAGGGGCGAAAGTAGCAATGCCGGAATGCGATCCGGCGGGCTCAATCCACCGCCACTATCCTTGCACCAAGCGCGTTCAACCGCCCTTCGATGTTCTGGTAGCCGCGGCGGATCTGCTCGATGTTGTCGATGGTGCTTGTTCCCTCAGCGCTCAGTGCAGCTATCAATAGCGAAACACCCGCACGGATGTCGGGACTGGTCATGCGGATCGCGCGCAAGGGCATCTGGAAATCGTGACCGATCACCAGCGCGCGGTGCGGATCGCACAACGTGATCTGTGCGCCCATCTCGATCAGTTTGTCGGTGAAGAACAAGCGGCTCTCGAACATCTTCTGGTGGATGAGCACGCTGCCTTTCGCTTGGACCGCCGTGACCAGTACGATGCTCAGCAGATCGGGTGTGAAGCCCGGCCACGGGGCATCGGCAACGATCATGTTGCTGCCGTCGATGAACTTGGTGATGGTATAGTGCTCTTGCGCGGGAACGAAAATGTCGTCGCCGTTGCGTACCACCGCGATACCGAGTTTCCTGAACACTTCCGGGATCACGCCCAAGTGATCGTAGCCCGTGTCCTTGATCGTGATCTCGCTACGCGTCATAGCGGCCAGGCCGATGAAGGAGCCGATCTCGATCATGTCCGGCAGCATGCGGTGTTCGGTGCCGCCGAGTTCCTTCACGCCGTCGATGTGCAGCATGTTGCTGCCGATGCCCTGGATCTTGGCCCCCATGCGTACGAGCATGTTGCAGAGCTGCTGCAGGTAAGGTTCGCACGCTGCGTTGAAGATCGTGGTACGCCCTTCGGCCATGACGGCGGCCATCACGATGTTCGCTGTGCCGGTCACGCTGGCTTCGTCCAGCAGCATGTAAGCACCCTTGAGGTTCTTCCCTTCCGCACGGTAGAAGCCGTCCTTCGCATCGTACTTGATCTCGGCACCCAATTTCTCGAAACCGGTGAAGTGCGTATCCATGCGCCGCCGCCCGATCTTGTCACCACCGGGTGATGGGATGTAACCGCGGCCGAAACGGGCCAGCGCCGGACCCGCGACCATCACGCTCCCGCGCAAGCTTCCACCGAGCGCTTTGTATTCCGGATCGAGGAAGAACTCCAGGTTCACGGACTTCGCAATGAAGCGGTACGAGCCTTCACCCAGCTTCTCCACACTTACACCCATCGCCTTCAGCAGATCGATGAGTTTGTTCACGTCCACGATGTCCGGCACATTGTGGATCGTCATCGGCTCCGCGGTGAGCAGCACGGCGCAGAGGATCTGCAGCGCTTCATTCTTGGCGCCCTGTGGCACCACCTCGCCCTTCAGCCTGCGGCCACCCTCGATCTTGAAACTTCCCATGGATGCGAAGCAACAACGCAGCCAAGGTCACGCGCAGTGCTGGACCACGCCGCTATGAACGACGCGATGTTATCGGCGCCCGCGACAAGGCTCAATACCTGTTCTTCCGCTTGTTCCGGTAACGCTTCTTGCCACCACCTCCGCCACCGCGGCGTTGCGGTTGCTCCACGTTACGCGGGCCGGCCTGCTGCTGGCGCTGGATGTCAGTAGCTGAGATCAGCTGGGCATCGGGGGCCAGGCGCAGTTTGCCACCGCTCAACTCGTGCAGGTCCTTGATGATGGTGCTGTCGCTGATGCTGTCACGGTTCCACACCACGAACTGCTTCTTCATCAGGTTCGCGATCAGCGTAGTGAAGTAGTCCTTCGCCGGCCCAGCGTCCATCTCATCGCACTTCTCGATGAAGCGCTCCACCATCTTGCCATAGTGGCCGTACTTGATCTTGGTCTTGGGATAGGGCACCGGTGCAGGCTTGCTCTCCAGTTCCTCCGGGGTCGGCATGGGGAAGGGCGCATCCACATCGAGCTTGAACTCACTCATGATGTACAGGTGGTCCCACAGCGTGCGGTCGCCGTCCTCGTTGTTGCGCAATTGCGGACTGAGGAAACCGATGACATGGATGATCGCCTTGGCCAGGCGGGTACGTTCGGCGCGGTCTTCCACCGTCATGCAGTGCTCAACCATGCGCTGCACGTGGCGGCCGTATTCAGGGATGATGAGACGCGGACGCTGCGTGTTGTAGTCGAACGGTAGAAGATGTTCGGTCGCTTTGGGTGACATGCTGAAGGGATCGGTACGGAGGGACCGGGCGGCTGGGCCCGAGTTGCGGCGCATGGGCGTCGCGATGGTCTGCCAAATGTAGAAGGACCGGCGGAAGGAACACCCAGCTACTTTCAGGGCCTTCACGCCTTCCAATGAGAATACCACTGCTATTCGTGATCCTGCTGGCCAGCGGTTCGACCTGTCGTGCGCAAGCACCCAGTCAATGGTGGTGGTTCATGGAGGATACCTTGGAGCGGTATGCCTATGCCGGCGGCGATGAGTTCGATGGGCATGAGGTCGATGCCGGCATGTGGACGAACAGTGGCGATGGTCGGCGCAACCACCACGGTACGCACATGCAGGAATACAATACCGATGGACGGAATTTCGTCCTCGGGGATGGCACCTTACGGATCCAGCTCAAGCGGGAGGACCTGACCGCACGAGGGATCGAGTACGAGGGGGATTCAGCACGCTTGGGCGACGGTGGCCCGAACCTGCGGGCGTGGAAGTACACCAGCGGCATGCTGGTGAGCAGGCGGCCATATCAATTCGGCTTGTTCGAAGCGCGCATCCAACTTCCGAAAGGGCAAGGCGCATGGCCGTCCTTCTGGCTTTTCGGTGGGCAGCCCAACGAGGAGTTCGATATCCTGGAAGCGAAAGGGGAGAAGACCGACCAGTTCCATGTGGATGTGCACTGCCCCGGTAGGGCGTGTGTGGATTACCGCAATCCATTGGGGAAGTTCGGCCTGTGGCTCGGGGTGAATTGGAAAGCGTTCGGACTTTGGAAACGAACCGATGGTGATCTCTCCGAAGGCTTCAATGACTACCTGGGGGAGTGGAGACCCGATGCTCTGCGCTGGTACCTGAACGGCGAACAATGCGCCGAATGGGAGGGAGCACTGCTGGTACCTGAGAAGATCATTCTCCAGAACGCCTTGGCCAATACTTGCAAGGGCTGTCCCTTCGGCCCGGGACCTGAAGATCCTGATGCGCCTTTCACCGATATGGTGGTGGATCATGTGCGGATCTGGCGGAGCATCACCCCCGACGAACCGCTGTGGAACGGCAGCACCGCGGGAATGTCGAAAACCATGAACGCTGGCGGAACTATGCCACCGGAGCCTGCAACCGGCGTTTCAGTGTCGCCGTCAGCAGAGCACGTTACCGTGCGTGGCGGGAAGAAAGGCAAGGTACGAAAGGGCTTCCGTGTGAAGAGTTTCCCGGATCCCGGCGCGCGATCCGTGCGCTTGGAAGTGCAGGGCGATGTGCCGAAGGATGCATATGTGCTGGTGCAGGACGACAAGGGCTCCACCTTGATCCCGGAACAGCGCTTGGCTGCAGGGATGACCATCATCGCACTCAACGGCTCAGCATCCGGGGTCTACTACTTGATCGCCGGTGACGGGAAGCGTGAGGCGAGAGAACGGCTCAGATCATTCTAGGCCACAAGACCTGAACTCCGACGCGTCGGGTTCGGGGGTGAACAGCGCCTTTCGTGTTCATGGCCCGAACACGATCTTCTCCTCGAACTCCCGCTCCCCGATCCTCGCCTTCAGCACCATCAAGCCGGTAGCGTTGGGCAGTTCATCGCGCAACACAAGCAGGTGATCCACGCCGATGGGCACAGGACCATCGCGCAGCACCTTCACCTCACGACCATGCATGTCGTACAGCGCCACGAACGCAGTGGTGTTGGGTTCATCCACGTCGTAGAGCACGAAGAACCGATCGTCCACCGGATTGGGCAAGGTCATGAAATAATCGTCCTTGCCTGTGTACTCGATGATCGGATGGACCATATAGGCCTCAAGCGTTACGTCGTCGATCATCCATCCATCCAAGTTCTGTGCGGCGCTATCGCTGTAGAAATTGAACCGGACGAACAACGAATCACTGATCGGGAAGCCTAGGTTCGTCCAGCATACCGAAGTGTAGATCCATTGTCCACCGCCTGCGGTGCTGCCACTCGCGCCGGTGAAACCAAGTTCGTTGTTGCTCAACGTGTCCAGCGCAAGAGGCTGGAACTGATCGTCGTAGATCTCGATCGTCTGCGGCATCAGCCAGCTATCGAAGATGTTCACCCATGTTGCACCGTCATCCCATGACACTTGGGCATAACCCCCAGCGTGCAGCGAGTCCATCTGGAAGGCGTGGTAGAACCGTAGGAAAAACACTGGATACCAACCGATCTGCGATAAGCTCGCTTTCATCGTGAAGGAGGAGCTGTTGTTCGCAGGGTATGTGTTCAGCGTGTCTGTGATGATCACGTTGCTCCCGCTGTGCGCGGTATTGAAAAAGGCCTTCTGGGGGGACCCGACCTCCCAGAGGTTCCCGAAGGTGGTGTCGATCACATACGGAAGCGGGTAAGCACTACCGCCATCGAAGTCTTGGTCGAGGTACTGTGCTTGGAGGAGGAAAGGGAGAAAGGTCAATGAGCAGAGTAGGGATGTTCTCATGCGTTCATGGTTTGACGGGTCAAGGCACGGACGTGCTCCATACCGACCGCGCTGCTTGCAGTTGATAACTACCGTATCCGATCCGTCAATACCGGAGCGCGTTCGCAGCCCGCTCGCACGTGAAGAGCGCCTGAGGCGCTCCGCTCAGAACAAATGCTTCGCTGCGCCCAGCAGCAACGCCTCGTCGAAGGGCTTGGCCATCAACTGCACGGAGATCGGCAAACCATTGCTGTGTGTGGCCGTGGGCAAGCTGATGGCAGGTGTGCCAGCCAGGTTCGCTTGCACCGTGAAGATGTCCTGCAGATACATCGCGATGGGATCGTTGCTGAGCGCACCTTGGTCGAATGCAGTGATCGGCGTGGTGGGCATCAGCACCAAGTCCACATCATTGAACAGCTTCAACGTGTTGTCGCGGATCAGCCTGCGTACGCGCATGGCCTTCGCGTAGTACGCGTCGTAGTAGCCGGCGCTCAGGACGAACGTGCCCAAGAGGATCCGGCGCTTCACCTCCGGACCGAAGCCTTCTGTGCGGCTCTTCTTGTAGGTCTCGTCAATACCCACCGCTTCCTTGCTGCGATGGCCATAACGGATCCCGTCGAAGCGGGCCAGGTTGCTGCTGGCTTCAGCGGTTGCCAAGATATAGTAGGTCGGCACGAGGTGATCGAGCATCGGTAACTCGGCGGGCACCAACGTGTGCCCATCGGCTTTCAAGCGATCGATGGTCTGTTGCAAGTGCCTCACGACTTCCGGATCCATACCCGGTCGCTCAAGGCCTTCGCGGTAATAGGCGATGCGGAGTTTTCCGGGATGCTGCAGATCGATCGTTCGTTGTTGCGTGCGGCTGCTCGTGCTGTCACGTTCATCCGGCCCGGCGATCGCTTGGTACATCGCGGTGGCATCATCCACGTTGTGCGCGAACGGCCCGATCTGATCGAACGATGATGCAAAAGCGATCAGCCCATAACGGCTCACGCGGCCATAGGTCGGTTTGAATCCGACCGTTCCGGTGAACGCCGCTGGCTGGCGGATGCTTCCTCCGGTATCACTGCCCAAGGCAACATGACAGATGTTGGCGGCCACGCTCACGGCCGCACCGCCGCTGCTACCACCAGGCACTTTCTGCATGTCCAACGGGTGGCACACATTGCCGTACGCACTGTTCTCGTTGCTGCTGCCCATCGCGAACTCGTCGCAATTGGTGCGGCCGATCACCACCGCGTCAGCCGCGAGCAGTCGCTCAACAACGGTGGCGCTGTAAGGGCTGATGAAACCTTCGAGGATCCTCGACGATGCGCCTGCCTTGTGATCCTTGTAGCAGAGGTTGTCTTTCAGGCTCACCGTCATGCCGGCTAGCGGACCGGCAGTCCCGGCTTTCAATTTCGTATCCACTTCCGCGGCCTTGCGCAAAGCGCTCTCCAGGAAGAGTTCACGGAACGCGTTCAATCGTGCATGCTTCCCTGCTGAGTCAAGGGATGCTTGCACGATCTGCTGGACGGATCCACCATTGGCCAGGGCTTCTTTCGCCTCGGCGTGCGTGCGCGGATGGACCATGCTCATGTCTTGCGTGGCTTCAACCGCGACCAACCGGTTCATTGGAGCCGATCATCACCTCGGTGATGGGAAATGCGGGGAAGCGAGGTCAGTTGAAGTTCACTTCACTTCTTCCTTGGACGTGTCCTTGGAGGTGTCCTCACCCTTGCTGGCGTCCTTGAATTCCTTGATCCCACGACCAAGACCTTTCATCAGGTCAGGGATGCGCTTTGCGCCGAAGAGGATCACAACGATGAGCGCGATGACGAGGATCTCCTTGAAGCCGATACCCATGGTTACTTGCTTTCCGGAAATTGGTGATCATCCGGGAAAGCGGCGGCCAAGGTAGGGTTGGCCGGATCAACGGCCGGAGCCTACTTGAACAACCACGGCGCCGGGTCCACCTTCACGAGGCCCTCGCTGGTGATCTTCCAGATCTCGATATGCGCCATGCTACGACCGTCCTCGGTGAGCACCGTGCCTACGTTCCCCTTGGTCTCCAGTTTCTCGCCCTTGCTCACGCTGGCTTCCCGCAGGTTGCTGTAGACGGTCCGGTACGCCCCATGGTTCACCACCACGGCCTTCCCGGCTCCGGGAATGACGATGATGCTGCTCACCTCGCCCTTGAAAATGGCTCTTACCGTTGAGCCTTTCTCCGTGCAGACATCGATACCGTTGTTCTCGATCACGATGCCCTTCAGCACCGGATGCGGCTGCTTGCCGAAGCCACTGCAGATCACACCTTTCTCCACCGGCCAAGGAAGTTTGCCCCGGTTCTTCTCGAAATCGGCGCCCAGCTGCTTGGCCTCCGGTGTCAACGTGAAGACGGTCTTGCCCGCCGCGTCCTTTTTGGTACCGCCTGTCTTGCCGACTTCCTCTTCGATCAAGCGCTTGATGCGCGAGGCCAGTTCGTTCCGTTGTTTTTCCTGCTTGCGCATCTGATCCTTCAGGCGGCCCTCTTCTTTCTGCAATCCGGCCAGCGCGCTTTGTTGTTCGCTCTTGTCGGTCGTGAGCTTTTTCTTTTCGTTCAGTTCGGCACCGAGCAGTGCGGCTTTCTGTTGCTTCTGTCCCTTCAACGCTTCCACCTTGGAGCCCAGTGAAGCCTGGGTCCCTTGGATCAATCGCGCTTGGTTGCTGCGGTGCTCAGCGATCTGGTTCAGGTAACGGCTACGGCGGAAGGCCTGCGTGAAGTTCTCGGCCGCGAAGAGGTAGGAGAGCCGGTCGTATGCGTTGCGATTGCGGTAGGCGAACTGCACCATCCGCGCGTACCCCTGCTTGAGTTCAGCGAGGTCGCGTTCCAGCGAACGGATCACAGCTTCATCATCACGGATCTGTTCTTCCACCTTGCTCAATTCACCGTTCATGGTGGCGATGAGTTCGCTGCGTTGGCGGATCTGTGCTTCCAGCAGTTGCACCTGCTCTTGGGTGAGCCGTTGTTCCCTGCGGGCCTGGTCTATGAGCGCCGTGGTGGTCTTGATCTGCTTGTCCAGGCCATCGCGCTTCTTCTCCAGGTCCTTGCGGCTTTGGGCGGAAGAGAGCAGGGGCAGGAGCAGCAGCAGGAGCAGGAGCAGATCACGGCATGGGCGTGAACTTCTCCGGGACCTTGAACGAGATAGTGGGCGGCTCACCGATCTGGATCTTGCTGAGGGCAAGTGTACCGCGTGCGCTGCGGCCGGGTTCGGCCAGCTGAAGGGTGATCTGAACAGGCAGGTGGTGAGCATCGGTGCTGCGTTCGGTATAACGCACGTCGGCCTGCTGGTCGCGTGCCAGGTCGGTGATCTGCACGCGGGTCACTTGGAAACTGTCGGGCTCCAGCCAGTAGCGGAAGACCACGGCCCCCTTCTCATCGGCCTTTTCCAAGGTGCGTTCCATGCGGCGTTCACTGATGTCCCGATCCCGGCGCGCGGTGCTGTCGGGTTCTTCGGTGATATCCTCGGCAGCGCGGCGGAAGCGTCGTTTCTCTTTGCTCGTCAGCACGTATTGTCCGTCCTCGCGATCGGCCTTGTAC
>JBATMK010000301.1:0-2053 GCA_049289815.1 Flavobacteriales bacterium | reverse complement strand
CCCACATGATGTCGAAACTGCGCGCCGACTTCACCGCGCAGAAACGCTTCACCGAACAGGCCGCGCACGAGCTACAAACACCGCTGGCGATCATGCAGGGCAAATTGGACCAGCTGATCCAATCGCCGAACATGGGCGAGCAGGAGGCAAGTGTCATCGACGGACTTTTTCAAGCCCGCGAACGCATGGGTCGTACGCTATCGAACATGCTCCTGCTTGCACGCATCGGCAACCAACAGTTCCCGCCGGAACACATTGATTGGCTGGCGATCTTCACCGACCAGCACCAGGCGCTCGAAGACCTCATTGCCCAGCGCGGCATTCGCTTCACCATCCGCCAGGACCAACCGTGCAGCTTGCACTTGCACCCCTTGCTTGCCGAAGTTCTTGTTGCCAACCTGCTGCGCAACGCCGTACAGCACAACATTCCCGCAGGCACCGTTACTGGAGTGATCGGGGCCGACGGGTTCATGATCACCAATACAGGACCGGACCTATCCGTCGCCCCAGCCGCGCTCTTTGAACGTTTCGCAAAGGGCGACCCTGCAAGCCCATCCACAGGCCTTGGCCTTTCCATGGTGAAGGAGATCGCCGACCAGAACGATTTGCAATTGGCGTACGGTTATGCGGCGGGGATACACACCCTGGTGGTTCGCGGCCAATGAGCCCAACGGATCCACATTCCACACAGGATCGAGGTGTCCCTTTGATGTGAACAAACACCCGCACAACATGAACTACGCACTGCCGACCTTGCTCATGCTCTCGCTCAGCATGACCGCCTGCGCCCAGAAAGTGAGCGAATCAGATGTACCCCAACCCGTGAAGGCCGCCTTCATGAAACAGTTCCCCAAGGCCGAACACGCCAAGTGGGAAATGGAGGACAAGAAGGACTACGAAGTGGACTTCCAACAAGGCGGCGGTAAGTGGTCCGCCAAATACACCGCCGATGCCAAGTGGCTGGAGACCGAGCACGCCATCAAGCCGGAAGAGCTACCTGCACCAGTGCGCGCGGCCATCGCAGCCAGCTACGCGGACCATAAGCTGGAAGCCGCAGAGCTGGTTGAGAGTCCCCAAGGCACCACGTACGAGGTGGACCTGGAGAAAGGCGAGCACAGCTTGGAGGTGGTCTTCGCTGCGGATGGCAAAGTGCTGAAGAGCGTGGTGGAAGAAGAGGATGAAAAGGATGAAGGACCGGACGAGAAAGATTGATCGAACGGTCCAGCAGGCCGGGGCGCAAGCTCCGGCCCGCGCCAATTGGTGTCCTGCCGTTGGTCGCCGAGAACTACAATGACCATGAAGAAGCTCCCGGAGATCACCCTGCTTTTCTGGTGCTTGAAGATCTGTGCCACCACCTTGGGCGAAACGGCCGGTGACCTGTTGAGCATGTCGCTGAACATCGGCTATGCTACGAGCAGCGTCGTATTGTTCGGCGTGTTCCTCATCACGCTCATCGCACAGCTAACGGTCAAGCAGTACATCCCGCCCATCTATTGGGCCGTTATCCTTGCCACCAGCACCGTGGGCACCACGCTTTCGGACTACATGGACCGAACGCTAGGGCTCGGCTATGCCACAGGCAGCTTGATCCTGGCCTCGTTGCTCGGCCTCACGCTCCTGGTTTGGCGCAAGGTGGAAGGTTCACTGTCCGTGACCGACATCCGCACCAAGCGGAACGAATTGTTCTATTGGGCGGCGATACTCTGTTCCAATACCCTCGGTACCGCGCTCGGCGATTACCTCGCCGACAGTTCCGGCCTTGGCTTCGCAGGGGGTGCGGTGCTCATCGCAGGCGTGCTGCTCGCCGTTGTACTGGCGCACTACTTCACACGCATCCCAGCGGTGTTCCTGTTCTGGATCGCCTTCGTCCTCACCCGTCCGTTCGGCGCGACTTTCGGCGACCTGCTCACCAAGGCCAACGAGAAGGGCGGGCTCAACTTGGGCACCCAGGGTTCATCGTTGGTGTTGTTCGTGTTGCTCGTTGGTATGGTGGTGTATGCTACAAGGAAGGCCGCTGCACAACCTCCATCCGTTTCAACCTGAAGTGACCGGG
>JBATMK010000300.1:0-4136 GCA_049289815.1 Flavobacteriales bacterium | reverse complement strand
GTCTCTTGGTGTTCGGCACCGGTTGGGTGGAAGGCGGCGTCCAGAAGAAGGCGAAGGGACAGCCGACCCCTGTGGTGCAGGATGGTGATATCGTTCTGCAGACCTCCTTCTCTCCCCAGTGCAGCGCCATTCGCGAAGCCACGCAAAGCGAGTGGACCCATTGTGGTGTCGTTTTCATGGAGCACGGGAAAGCCATGGTATTGGAGGCCGTGGGGCCCGTCCTGAAAACCCCGCTGGAGGAATGGCTGGGTCGCACGGCGCATTGGACCATACGCCGGTTGAAGGATCCATCGAAACTCACGTTCGAAGCCAGGGCGCGTATGCGTGATGCTGGAGAGAACATGCTGGGCAAGGACTACGATGCGCGCTTCCTCTGGAATGATGATGAGATCTACTGCAGTGAACTGGTATGGAAGATCTACCAGAACGGGGCGGGAGTTGAGGTCGGGGAGGTGGAGAAGTGGGGCAGCATGAAGTTGGACGGGCCGGCTGCCCAACGGATCATATCGCAGCGTTTTCCCAGCGGCAAGCTGCCAATGGAGGAGCCGGTGGTTACGCCGGCATCGATCGCACGCTGTGGACTTCTTGAAGAAGTAGGAGCGCGGTAGGTGGTGATCGGAGCCGGTACTTTCACCGCGCCTTCACCCCCTCTCCTTCCGAGAGGGGTCGGGGGTGAGGCGATGCATTTCAACAAGGTCAGCCGTTCGGTCATCACCGCGCTCGTTCGTGTCGTTGGCAATGAGCACGTGCACACCAGCGATGAGAAGCGCGCGCACTATGGGCACGATGAAACGGAGGATCTGAAGTTCCCGCCCGAAGCCGTTGTGCGCCCGGGTACTGCGGAGGAAGTCGCAGAGGTGCTGCGTGTGTGCAACGAACATCATGTGCCGGTGACACCCATCGGGGGGCGTACCGGGTTGAGCGGAGGTGCATTGAGCGTGCTGGGCGGTGTAGGGCTCGCGCTCGATCGCATGGATCGCATTCTCTCCATTGACGAATTGAACCTGCAAGTGACGGTTGAGCCCGGTGTGATCACACAGGTCCTACAGGAGACCGTGGCGGCCAAAATGCTCTACTACCCGCCCGATCCGAGCAGCCGCGGCAGTTGCACCATCGGGGGCAACCTGGCCGAGAACGCCGGTGGGCCGCGCGCGGTGAAGTATGGTGTTACGCGCGATTTTGTCCTGAACCTGCAGGTGGCCTTGGCCGACGGCCAGCTGATCTGGACCGGCGCCAACACCCTGAAAAATGCCACGGGCTACGATCTCACGCGCTTGGTCGTGGGGAGCGAAGGCACCCTTGGCGTGATCACCAAAGCGGTGCTGCGATTGGTGCCGCTGCCGCGCGGAACGAAGTTGATGCTGGTACCCTTCATGCACGCGCGCAAGGCGTGCGAGGCTGTGAGCGCCGTGTTCCGCGCAGGTATCACGCCGAGTGCCTTGGAGTTCATGGAGCGCGATGCGATCGATTGGACCCTCGAGCATGTGGAGGGCATTCCCGTGACCGTGCTACCGGATGTGAAGGCTCATCTGCTCATTGAAGTGGACGGCAACCACCCCGACGCGATGATGAAGGATTGCGAGGCCATCGTGCAGGTGATGGAAGCCCACGATTGCGGGGAGATCCTCTTCGCCGAAAGCCCCGGTGACAAGGATGCGCTCTGGAAATTGCGCCGCAGTGTGGCCGTGGCGGTGAAAGCGAACAGTGTGTACAAGGAGGAGGATACCGTGGTGCCGCGCTACGCGCTGCCCGACCTCCTGGAAGGCGTGAAGAAGATCGGTGCTCGCTATGGCTTCCGTAGCGTGTGCTACGGCCACGCCGGCGATGGCAACCTGCACGTGAACATCATCAAGGGCCAACTGAGCGATCATGCTTGGGAGCAAGAGCTCCCCAAGGCCATCCGTGAGATCTTCGAGCTCACCGTTTCACTTGGCGGCACACTCAGTGGTGAGCATGGCATCGGCCTGGTGCAACGGCCTTACATGGATATCGCCTTCGATGAAGTGCAGCTCGGGCTTATGCGGGGCATCAAGCAACTCTTCGATCCACGCGGCATCCTCAACCCGGGAAAAGTGTTGCCTTAGGGCTCACTTCAGTTCGTCCACCACCGTGCGTACCCGCTTGTCGAAGCGGTATTCGATCTTGCGGAGCACCTCCCCATTGCGCGACCACAGCGTCCAGATGCCGTGACGCAGACCATTGCGGTAAGGATTCTCGTTGCACAGTACGCCATCGGAGTAGTACCTGCGCCATACACCCTCCGGTTTTCCATCAGCATATCGGCCGGTGGCATGCATGCCCACGTTCACAGTATCCTTCATGTTCCAGTAGTGCGCGGTGCCCTCTTCGTGCCCTTCCGCAAAGCGCACCAATGAAGCAGGTGCGCCATTGGGATACCACTGAATGCGCGGCCCCTGCTCAACGCCGTTGCTGTAATAGGCCAGGTAGGTCGGTCGTCCGTTCGTGAATTGCCACCAGAGACCCTCAGCGCGTCCCCGGGCATACCCGGCAATGGAAACGGTATCACCCTTCGCATCCGTTTCCAACCATGGGCCCGTTTTCAAACCACGGTCATAACGGCCCTGTTTCGATCCATGGTTCCGTAGGTGCAGGATCGCAGCCCCATCCTTCAAGCCATTGAGCGTTGCCACCTGGGCCAGCACGCGGCCATCGGGCCCCAGCACTTGGTGCGCGCCCGGTGCGTTCGTGCAGGATGTTGAGCACATCGCCGAACCGAGCAAGGCCATGGCGAACAAGACATCGCAGCGCATCGTGCAAAGTTCATCCACGCGGACCTCCTCCCGGATCGGGACGGGCGTTTACTTTGCCGCCAACTTCAAAGAAATGAACAAGAAGAAGCTTTTAGGATGGGGCTTTTGGCTGCTGGGCGTATTGGTGCCCATGCACGCTGGCCTGATGCATACCGAAGGGGTTGACAATGTCACCTTCCTGCTCAGCTTCATCGGCTTCGTGGTCTGCATGTTCACCGGCTATCTGTTCTACGATAGCGGCAGCAGCAAGCTTACCGAGGACGGTCACTGAGCGCGCTCAGCCGCGCTTGGGCCTGTGCAGCGTGAACACCCGGCTGATGTTGAAGCCGTAGTGGATCTGTTGCTGCTCCCACGAACCCACCGTTTCCGTGATGAAGGCCCGCTCGAACATGCCCGTGCTGTTGGTGAAATGCAACTGGAACACGTGTCCGCCGGTTTCGATATCCACGCCCACAGCGAGTGAATTCTTGTAACCCGCGTGCGGGTCATTGGCCACTTCAGTGGCCGTTGGCTTGGCCAGTTGATCGGGCAGGACGTAGTAATACTCAGCGGTGATGGCGATCCGCTTGCTCACCTTGTAACGAGCGGCAATGCCGATGTTGATCACATCGTTCTTTTCCTCCTTGTAACGCACCAGGTTCCGGTGTACCACTCCGGGCATCAATTGCGCGGTGAAATTCTCGCTGAATTTGCGCCCGATGAGCAGTTGCCAGGAGTAGGCCAGCCGATGGGTGAAGTAGTCGGTGCGGCCCGGCTCGTACCAAGGCACCTTATCGGCCGTGAGCGTGGTGATGGAGGAAGCCGCGACCACCGAAAGGGTGATGGGCATGCCGCACCCGCTTTCGCATTGGCGCAGCAGCTTGTATTTGAGGAGGCCATCCACGGTCTTCTCGTAACCGCTCCGCCCGATACCGACCTGCAAACGGTCGGTGATCCCGTAGTCGAAACCGAGCCTTACCGTGGACCCATCCAGTCCGAAGAACTCCGAAACGCCGTCGCTGATGAAACCGAACCGGTGGCCGATCCGGAAGTCGAGCACGCCGTGCGCGGTGTTCTCGGTGCTGTGCCCGTTGATCACGCGGGTGCTCTTCCAACTTGCCGTACTGTATTCCTTCGCCTGTACACTGTCGTTCAGCATGGCCATCAGGTCGTCCTGGGCCTGTAATGAGGGAGCGGTGATGATGAGCCCAAGCGGGAGTAAGTAGTTCTTCATGCGTAAAGGTTAAGGCGTAGTCCTATTGACGCGACAAGCCCCGTGTTCCGGGGCCTGTGCATTGTTCATCCAAGGTTGGTCACTTGGCTTGGTAGTCCATGCGCACCTCCACTTTGGTCTCTTTGGCGATGGCGTCCCTCACGGCGCCGGGG
>JBATMK010000299.1:0-2815 GCA_049289815.1 Flavobacteriales bacterium | reverse complement strand
AGGCAGTATGGCCTTCCTCCAATTTCGGGTTCGTTGAACCGAAAATTCCAGCGCCATGCAGCACCTTATCTCCTCCGCGGCACCCTTCAAAACCCGCTCCCTGAGCCTCGCTTTTGGCCTTGTTCTGGCAGCGGCGTTATGGAACGGTGCTAGCGCACAATTCAATTACACGTTCACTGCGGTCGGCGGTACATACACCCAGGTCAGCGCCGGAGCTACGGACCTGAACTCCATCGAGGACGATGACGTGCATAGCGCGAGCATACCCTTGGGCTTTGCCTTCGGTTACGCGGGTTCTTCGGTGAGCAACGTGAAAGTGAACAGCAACGGCTGGATCTCGATGGACACCGGTGATGGTCCCACGGCGGCAGAAGGCCGCGATAACCAGTTGAACAATGCCAACGGCGATTGTCGTCCTGGGATCTTCCCGCTTTGGGACGACCTGGACGGCGATGCCGCAGGGGTAGCACGTTACGAAACCACGGGATCGGTGGGCAGCCGGGTGTTCACCATGGAGTGGCGGAACTGGGAATGGAACTACCAGACCAATGCCGCTACCATCTCCTTTCAAGTGAAGCTCTATGAAGGCTCGAACATCATCGAGTTCATCTACCGTCCTGAGACCGGCTCGGCGGTGAACACCGGATCCGGCGGAGCCTCGATCGGTCTCACGTCTTCCGCCAGCAACACGTTTTACTCCGTGAATGCCGCTGGCACCGCAGCCAGCACATCCAGCGCAACGAACAACGTCAGTACGAAACCCGTTTCTGGCCAGATCTATCGGTTCACACCGAGCGGTTGCACGAACCCGACGATCTCTTCCACAACGAACTCCGGTCCTATCTGCTCTTCGAATTCACTTACGTTGAACACGGCAACGAGCGCCGGTACTGCACCCTTCAGCTACGTATGGACCGGTACAGGCACCTTCAGCAGTCCGATCGTCCCCAATCCGACAGTAACGGGTGCAGCAACCGGAACTTATAGTGTAACGGTGAAGAACTGGTGTGGAACAAGCGCCATCGGGAACACCAATGCTACCGTGAATGCTCCACCCAGCGCGGCCAGTGCCGGTACGGACCAGACCATATGTTCGGCCAGTACACTGGTCATGGGTGCCACTGTGCCTGCCATAGGCACCGGTTCCTGGACCGCCATCTCAGGCCCCAACACCAACCTGAACCAACTGAGCAGCACCACCAACGCCGGTGCGACCTTCACACCCACCGCAGCGGGTACCTATAACCTGACCTGGACCACTGCCAACAGTCCCTGCTCGAGCAATTCGGACCAGGTAACCGTTACCGTGAACGCCCCGGCGGCCACGGCCAACGCAGGTCCGGACAACACCATTTGCATCACTGGTGGTGCTTTGGCAGCCAACTCGGCCAGCCCCGGCACGGGTGCTTGGACCGCCGTGGCCCCCAGCCCCTCCACCCTTTCCACTCAATTCAGCAGCACCACTTCGCCCACGGCCACCTTCACCGCTGCCGGTGGTGCGGGCGTGTACACGTTGCGTTGGACCACCAGCCGCGCCGGTTGCAACTCCACGCAGGACGATGTGTTGATCACGGTGAACCCCCAACCCACCGCAGCTAATGCAGGTGCGGACCAGACCATTTGTGCCGCTGGCACGCAGGTGATGGCCGCCAACGTACCGAGCGTGGGTAGTGGTTCTTGGACCGCCATTGCAGGCCCCAATACAAGCCTGACCCAGTTGAGCAGCACCACCAATGCCGCAGCTACGTTCACCCCGACCACAACAGGAACCTTCACCCTGACCTGGACCACGGCAAACAGCCCATGTACAAGTTCGGACCAAGTGACCGTCACCGTGAACGCCCCGGCAGCCACGGCCAATGCAGGTCCGGACAACACCATTTGTATCACCGGCGGTGCGTTGGCAGCCAACTCGGCCAGCCCCGGCACGGGTGCTTGGACCGCGGTGGCCCCCAGCCCCTCCACGCTTTCCACCCAATTCAGCAGCACCACTTCGCCCACGGCCACCTTCACCGCTGCCGGTGGTGCGGGCGTGTACACCTTGCGTTGGACCACCAGCCGCGCTGGTTGCAACCCCACACAGGATGATGTGGCGATCACTGTGAACCCATTGCCCAGCACCGCCGCTGCCGGTGCGGATCAGACGATCTGTCTCAGCGATATTTCAACGGCCTTGGCCGCGAACGCACCGGTGAACGGTTCAGGTGCATGGTCTATCCAAGCGGGATCGCCCAATACATCAACTGCTCAACTGAGCAATACCGCTGCCCCCACGGCCACGTTCACCCCGACCACCAGCGGAACATATACCCTGACTTGGACCATAAGCAACAGTCCTTGCGCCCCATCGACGGATAACGTGACGATCGTCGTGCAACCATTCGCTGCATCGACAACGCAAACCTTCAGTGGGGACGGTATCTACCTGGTTCCCGCCGGCGTGACGCAGATCGTCGTGCAGGCTTGGGGCGGTGGTGCAGCGGGTGGTGGTTCAACTAATGCCGGTACATTCAACGCTAGGGGTGGTGCAGGCGGCGGTGGCGGCGCCTACGTGAGCAAAACCTTGAACGTAACACCGGGCAGCACATTGAACGTTGATGTCGGTGCCTTGGTCGCCGGATCATCGGGTGCCAACGGTGGCAACGGCAACCCTTCCACCATCATCGGTTTTGAGCCGCTGATCTATGCGGCCGGTGGTACCGGTGGTGCAGGGAACACTGCAGGCGGAAACCCGGCCGGTGGGCCAGGAGGGACCACCGCGGCTTCACAAGGCGATAGTGAGACCGCTGGCTCGGACGGCGGCAATGGTTCAACC
>JBATMK010000298.1:0-4477 GCA_049289815.1 Flavobacteriales bacterium | reverse complement strand
GGTGGGTGAGTGGCTGAAACCAGCAGTTTGCTAAACTGCCGTACTTCGTTAAGGGGTATCGGGGGTTCGAATCCCCCCCTCTCCGCAAGGTCCCGACAGCCGAGGCCTTTTTCTTGTTCGGGGCGTAGCGCAGTCCGGTTAGCGTACCTGCTTTGGGAGCAGGGGGTCGTGTGTTCGAATCACACCGCCCCGACAAATGATGAACGACGCCACCTTCGGGTGGCGTTTTTCGTTCCGTGCATCTTTGCCGCTCGGCCCCGTAGCTCAGTGGATAGAGCAGCTACCTTCTAAGTAGCCGGTCGCAGGTTCGATTCCTGCCGGGGTCGCGATCCGAAGTGCGAGGGTTCGTTCCTCCCGCTGCCCAGTGGGCCCATGCCCGCTTCCATCGGGTGCAGCCCGTGCCCGGTCGAAATGTTGGATCACCCAGGCTGCTAGCTCCGTTCAGCACATAACGGTGGTCCATTTTCGCGGCGCCGGAAAATGCCCCCGCTCATGAAACGCCACCTCCTTGCAACTCTGCTGGTCTTTACGGCCCTCTTCTCCCGTGGAACCACGTTCTATATCGCCCACGATGGCAGCGACACCAACGTCGGTACGAGCAGCACAGCCCCGTGGAAGACCATTGCGCGCATGATGACGAGCATATTCACCATCCAGCCGGGCGACCAGATCCTGTTCAAACGCGGAGGTACTTATGAAGGCAATTTGGAGATCCCCCTCAGTGGCACTGCTGCGCAACACATCGTGGTCGGGGCTTACGGATCCGGGAACGCGCCGATCATCAGCGGTAGCAAAGCGGTTACTACATGGACGGTGCACAGCGGTAACATTTGGAAGGCGACCGTGACCGAGGATGTGAAGCAGGTGTTCGTGGGTGGCGCGCTGCAAACGCTGGCGCGTTGGCCCAACACGGGCTGGCTCACCAACGACAACGGTACCATGACAAGTCTCACCGATGCCTCCATTACCCAAGCAAGCGGTTATTGGACCGGAGCACGACTGGTGATCCGCAGCAGCAACTGGAGCTACGATTGCCCCACCATCACCGGGCATGCGGGTACGACACTCACCTTCGGGAGCGTGTTCAGCAACCTGGCCCAATACAGTTGGGGTTATTACCTGTGCAACAAACTCAGCGAACTCGACATGGCAGGAGAGTGGTATTACAACTCCACCACCGATCAACTGTACTTGTGGGCCCCGGGCAACGCCAATCCGAACAACCTGAGCGTTCGCGCCCAGATCCGCGAAAAGGGCATCACCATCCACGCCAATATCCACCATGTGGACATACAGAACCTGGCGTTCCAGCACCAGAACTACGCGGGCTTGAGCCAGGACGGTGGATACAATAACACCGTGACCGGTTGCACCTTCTCCGACCTGTTCAAAGCGGTCCAGAGCTACAGCCACGACGACCAGTACACCAATAACACTATCCTGCGCACGCAGGGCACGGGCTTGTTCGTTATCGGCGACAACAACCTCATCGCAGACAACATTTTCCAGGATATCGCCTTGGTGCCCGGCAACGGCGAAAGCACATGGGGCTACATCGGGTTGCGCGCGAACGGAGACAATACCACAGTGCGCAATAACCGGTTGACCAACATCGGTTACATAGGGATCACCTATGATGGTCAAGGCTTGGTGGAGAAGAACGTGGTATTCGGTGCCATGGCAACGCTGAACGATGGTGGCGGCATCGCTTTCGATGACTGCAACGGGTTGGTGATCCAAGACAACATCATCGATGGGATGGTGGGCAACATTGAGAGCAGCGCGTCCAACTTCCCGGCCTATCTGAAGATCTGCCACGGCATCTACTTCGGCGATAGCGATATCCGGAACACGACCGTGCAGCGCAACATCGTGGCCAACTGTGCCGGCAGTGGTATCCATGTGGACCATACCATGCTCAGCACGGGCAACCAGGTGAAGGACAACATCCTCTTCAACAACGAGATCCAGATCAGCATCGGGGACGCGAGCAACTACAATGGGGCGGGTGCGGTGGCACCATACCATCTGGACGATTTCAATGATGTGTATTCAGGGAACATCATGTACTGCACCAAGAAGGAGCAGTGGTGCATGCTGCAGTTGCACGTGTACGCGAATGCACCGGTGGACTTCGGCACCTTCACGAACAACCGGTACTTCAACCCCTGGAACGAGGCGAGCACCTGGGTGAAGAACACCTTCGCCGGAACGCACACGTACTACACCCTGGAGCAGTTGCAACAGGAACTCGGGGAGGATGCGGGCAGCACGCGAAGCACGGAACGGCTCAACGCCTATGCGGTGACGAGTGAATTGAGCAGCGAACTTGTCGTGAACGGCACGTTCAACTCGAATGTCACTGGCTGGGGCGGTTGGCCGACCAATGCCACGACGACGCGCGACCTTACTTATCTGGACAATGGCGCACTGAAGGCCAACCTGCCGAACAACAGCCTTTACAATGTGTTCACCGTGCGCAATCCGGATCAGTTCGCCATCCAGAACGGCCAGTGGTACCGCATGAAATTCGGGCTACAGAGCAGCGGGCTCGGCCAGATCCTGGCTGGGGTGAAGGCGAACTCGCAGATCAATGGCCAGCTCAACGTCCATCAAACTCTGGTGCCGTTCAGCCCCGAGCGGCGCGAGGTGGAACTCATCTTCCAAAGCAACCTCGGCGACAATGCCATGGTCCAGTTCATAAACGATTACACGGATCCAACGTACTGGATCGATAATGTGAGCGTGAAGAAGGTTGCTGTGACCCCCGTGGATCCTTTGGTGAACCACCGGTTGTATTACAACGACCAGACGACCGCATCAACCGTAACGTTACCCGCTGGCTGCTGGAGCGATGTGAACGGTGTGCTTTTCAACGGTTCGGTAACGCTGCAGCCTTTCACCGGAAAGATCCTCTTCCTGTACACCGGTTCAGGTTGTGGCGCTACAGCTCCACCGGTCGGTGGCACGCTGAGCTCGAAGGTCTTCTTGGGCGGTCCGATGGATTGGGCTGCGAGCCAGATGAGCGATGCCTTGCGGGCCGGCAACCTGGTGCCCTTGAACGAACCCTATACCGCACTCGGTTGGACGGTGGCCAACGCGGGCGCAACCGTAACCGCGAGCATGCTCCAGACCACAGGTGCGCAAGCCATCGTGGATTGGGTGCTCCTGGAGTTGCGCAACCCCGATGCCGGCTATTCGGTTGCCGAACGACGTGTTGCCTTGGTACGCCGCAACGGTGTTGTGGTGGGCACCGATGGCGCTGCGCTCATCAGCTTCACCGATCCCACGGCCGGGAAGTATTTGGTCATGCGCCATCGCAACCACCTTGCGGTGATGACGGCCAACCCGATCGCGTCCAACGGCCAGTTGGTCGACTTCACCTCGCTGTCCACGGCGCTGTACGGTTCTCAGGCTTCCGCTAGTGATGCAACAAAACGTGTGTTGTGGCTGGGTGACGCGACCGGGAACGGCATCGTGAAATACACCGGGTCCAACAACGATCGCGATCCGATCCTCACTGCCATCGGGGGCACGTTGCCCACGGCTACACTCACCGGCCAGTACCGTGTGGAGGACGTGAACATGGATGGTGTTGTGAAGTATGTGGGTTCCGGGAACGATCGCGATCTGATCCTGGTGATCGTCGGGGGCACCGTGCCTACTGCGGTGCGCTCTGCGCAACTGCCCTAAGGCGCTTCCGGCGATCAGATCCGCTCCAGATCGGCGGACTTCATCCAGCCGACATTGCCGTTGGCCAGCCGCACCTCGCACCAGCTATCGCGCACTTGCTGCACAGTGAGTTTGGTACCCTCATGCAACACGAAAACGGCCAGTCCTCCGTCGCGAGGTTCGCTGCGCACATCCACTTTGGGAGCCATGATGATGGCTTCGCTTTCGTTGCGCACCTCCATGGTCCTGTAAGCGGCAAGGGCGATCGCGAGTGCGGTGCATACGCCGAGGACGCCGGCAATTCCGGTCAAGACGCGGTGTAACGCCTGGCTCCGGATCGCCCGGAGAACGGCAATGCATAGGAACGTGGCTAGGCACAACCAAAGCGACCGCTTCGCCCACGTGTCCACATCGGCACCGGCGCGGAAGGACGTCCACTGTCCTCCAAGCGCGATGCCCGGTGCAGCGTTCACCCGATCCACCACCAGTGTGCGCGCCAGGTCGAGGTTCGCGTTGATGTCCGCATCGCCCGGTGCCAGGCGGTGGGCGCGCTCGTACCACAGAACAGCCTGGCCCTTGTTGCCGAGTTTGAAATGGCAGTTACCGATGTTGTAGTACAGCCCGGGCGAGGAATAGGTGCGCGCCAGGACGCCGTAGTGATCCAAGGCACTCCGGTGATCACCGATCGCATAGGCGCTATCCCCGGACGCTGTTTGTGCCCGTGCTTCCACCGATCCACATGCCAACAGCACGAAGGGGACCGAAAGCAGCAGGAATGTTGAACGCCGTTTCATATACGCAAGAG
>JBATMK010000297.1:0-1735 GCA_049289815.1 Flavobacteriales bacterium | reverse complement strand
CAGTTCAACGTTATGCTGATCGTAAGCAGCAGCACCTGCAGTGATACGGCGTTCCAGCTGGTGGAAGTCACGCCGCCGGAACCCACGGCCTCGTTCACCGGTGGTGCTGAAGGTTGCGCGCCGCTCACGGTGGCGTTCACCAACACGAGCCTGCAAGGGGTGAGCTACCAGTGGAACTTCGGCGATGGCGGCACGAGCGCGGCCGAACATCCGGTGTACACCTACAACCTGCCGGGCACCTACACGGTGAGCATGACCGCCTATGGTGTTGGGGGCACGGTGAACACCGTTGTGCAACAGGATGTCGTGGTGGTGCACCCGCGCGCGCAGGCCTTCTTCGTCATCCAGCCCAATGAGGTGGTGGTGCCGAACCAACCTGTCTTCGCCTACAACCTCAGCGGGAATGCGGACAACTACTGGTGGGATTTCGGTGACGGCACCACGAGCACGGAGAACAACCCAACGCACTACTACACGTACCCGGACACCTTCGATGTGATGTTGGTGGCGAACAACCAATGGAACTGCCCGGACACCTTCCTGCTGGCCGCAGCGGCCATCGGGATCGCCAATGGTGAACTGGAATTCCCCAACGCCTTCACCCCGGGAAATGGTGGGCCCACCGATGGCGTGTACGATCCGCAGAGCTTCAACAACGACTTCTTCTTCCCGATGCACGAAGGCGTGGAGGAGTACCACTTGCAGGTCTTCAACCGTTGGGGCGAACTGGTGTTCGAGACCACGGAAGTGACCAAGGGATGGGACGGTTGGTACCGTGACAAACCCGCCAAACAGGATGTGTATGCCTGGAAGGCCTATGCGCGCTTCAGCGATGGACGCGAAACGACCAAGAGCGGCGATGTAACACTGATCAGATAACGGAGCGAATGAAACACAGGCTATTGCTCATTGCCATGATCCTCAGCGCGGGTGTGAACGCGCAGCAGGGGTTCAAGCGGACGCAGAACAAGATGCTCGATGAAGCCGAGGTGCTCATGCAAGCACAGGAGTATTCCGAAGCCGCCAAGATCTACAGGCGCTTGGTGCCGGTGGACACGGGCTTTGCGGAGGCGAGCTACAACCTTGGGTTGTGCGAGTGGAACCTGCCCGGGCGGTGGGAGAGCAGTGCACCGCACTTCGCACGAGCGGCCAGGAGCGGCCATACCGAAGCACACTACATGCTGGCCTTGTGCCGGCACAGGCAACAGCGTTTCGATGAGGCCTTGGACCTCTTCACCCGGTACAAGCAATTGTTCTACAGGATGGTGGACGATGCGGAAGTGGACCGGCACATGGCCATGGCCAACACGGCGAAGGCGCTCACACGTATGCCTTCGGATCTGCGGATCGTTAACCTCGGCCCCTACGTGAACACCAAGGCGCACGATTATGCCCCGTTGGTGACGGCCGACCGTTCGAAGATGTACTTCACCAGCCGCCGGGAAGGAACAACGGGCGACCTGCGGGACCAGAACGGGCAGTGGTTCGAAGACATCTGGACAAGCAACCAACAGAACGGCGTATGGATGCAGGCGCAGAACGCCGGGCAGCCGCTGAACACGCCGATCATGGACGCGACCGTGGGCATGAGCCCGAGCGGCGACACCTTGCTGATCTACCGCAGCGATGCCGACCTGAACGGTGGCGACCTGTACATGGCGCATCGTAACAGCACCGGTTGGACCCAGCCGGAAATGCTCACGGAACATGTGAACAGCGGCAGCCATGAACCCAG
>JBATMK010000296.1:0-33319 GCA_049289815.1 Flavobacteriales bacterium | reverse complement strand
CGAAGAAGAAGCCGAGGCATTACAAAGGCTGATAACGAGAGCGGGATCGCGCGGCGCCAGCCGTGCTCGTTGCAGTTGCCATACCAATTCCCACCACCTATCCCCGTGGATCTCCGGACCCCTTTGATACGATAGCTTCGCCCGTCAAAACCCTTGTCATGCGCCATTTTGTTGTTGCGATCACCGCATTCGTTGCCACCCTTGCCACTGCCCAGCCGGAACTGATCGGCAAGATCAGCGGGAACAAAAGCGACAGTTCGAAATTCCATTTCACCACGGTGGTGAGCACCGAGGCCACCCCCGTGCAGGATCAGGGCAGCTCGGGTACCTGCTGGAGCTATTCGGCAAATTCGTTCCTTGAAAGTGAAATGGTGAAGAAGGGCGGGCCTTCGATCCATCTGAGCAAGATCTATAGCGCGCGCAAGGCGTACGAAGGGAAGGCCGAGAATTTCGTGCGCATGCACGGCGCAGTGAGCTGGGGTGACGGTGGCGAGCCCCACGATGTCATGAACATGTACGCGAAGTATGGGGCGGTCCCTGAGGAGAGCTACCTGGGTTTGAACTACGGTACCAAGGAGAACGCGTTCGGTGAAATGCAGGCGATGTTGAAGGGCATGCTCGATGCGTTGATCACCGCGCCGAACGGTGGCAAGCTCACACCCGTGTGGAAGAAGGCCTTCAACGGCGTGCTCGATGCCTATCTGGGTCCGGCCCCGACCGAGTTCACCTACAATGGCAAGACATACGATCCGCAGTCATTCGCCCGGGATGTCGTGAAGGTGGACCCGAACGATTACATCGAGTTCATCTCCGTGAGCAACGCTCCGTATTACACCAAGACGATGATGATGATCCCGGACAATTGGGCTTTCCAGCACGACTGGAACATCCCGATGGAGGACATGGTGACGATCATCGACAATGCATTGCGTGCGGGCTATACGATCTCGTGGGGCGGTGACGTGAGCGAAAAAAGCTTCAGCTGGAAGAACGGCGTGGCATTCGTGCCGGTGAAGGAGATCGCGGACATGACCAAGGAGGAAAAGGAGCACTTATTCGATGGTCCGCAACCGGAGCGTGAGATCACCGAGCAGATGCGCCAGGACGCGTATGATGATTACACGACGACAGATGACCACGGCATGCAGATCACAGGGATAGCTGCGGATGAGTCCGGCAAGGAATGGTACATCGTGAAGAACAGTTGGGGGACCGACAACGATTTTGAGGGTTATCTGTGTATGAGCAAGAACTTCGTGCGGTACAAGACCACGGGCTTCATGGTGAACAAGAAGGGTGTGCCTGCTGGGATCCTGAAGAAGCTCAACTAAGCGCATGGACGAGCACATGCTGGCCGCCATCGCTGAAGCCCGCCTGGGCCGGGCTGAAGGTGGTATCCCGATCGGCTCGGTGCTGGTACGCGACGATAAGATCATCGCACGTGGCCACAACAAGCGCGTGCAGGAGAAGAACCCGATCCTGCACGGCGAAATGGATTGCCTGAACAACGCGGGCCGCATCGGCAGCTACAAGGGCACAACGATCTATTCCACCCTGATGCCCTGCTATATGTGCGCCGGCACCATCGTGCAGTTCAAGATCAAGAAGGTGATAGTGGGTGAGAGCCGGACGTTCGCGGGAGCCCGCACCTTCATGGAAAGTCACGGCGTTGAGGTGATGGACCTGGATCTGGTGGAATGCGTGGCGATGATGGAGGAGTTCATCGCCGCCGAGCCAGCGCTCTGGAACGAGGATATCGGCGAATAGCGCCGTAACGCAGCCAATTGCGATCTTCCGGGCGCACCAGGAATGCCGCCCTGAATAGTTTCGCGAGCCAACCCCATCACTACGCGCCATGATCGCACGTCCACTCGCTATTGCATTGTTCAGCTCATCGGTGATCGCCGGGTTTGGCCAACAGATCGCCAACGGCAACTTCGAAGCATGGACGAATGTCGTCGCGTACGAGAACATCGATGACTGGAACAACGGTAACTACCAGGCGCCCGGAATTGTCACCACCACGAAGGTGGCCGGCCATTCCGGACAGTTCGCAGCGCACCTGGAGACCCTGGATATCGGCACGGATACCACCTTCGGTTTCATCCTGCACGGCAACTTCGTGAACGATGTCGCAGTGGAAGGTGTTCCCTTCAATACGGATATCGATGCTTTCGAAGGCTGGTACCGCTACGACCTGATGCCGAACGATTCCGCGTTGATCTACCTGCTCATATGGCACGGTGGTGTCCTGGTGGATACCGTTGTCCACCTGGTCGGTGGTACCCAGCTTCAATGGACGGCGTTCAACTTCCTCGTGAACGGTGGAGTGCCGGTCCAATCGGACAGTGTGATCATGGCCGTTACCAGCAGCAACCCGTTCTCCCTTACCGGAATGACGCCGGGATCGTGGATCGAGGTGGACGGTGTCCAACTCACGAGCAACAACGTTCCGACCCCCGACCTCTTGCCCAACTACGATATGGAGGATTGGACCGACGTGGGTTCGGAAGAGCCGGACAACTGGTACACCTTTAACCCGTACCTCCTTCAGTTGGGGCTCGTGCCCATTACGAAGAGCACCATGGCACATGCCGGCAGCTTCTCCGTGCGCATGGAAACGCTTGATCTCGGTGGTGACACGTTGCCGGGCGTCCTGTTCAATAGCGACATCTTCACTACCGGCCTGTTCACCGGGATCCCTTACACCGATACCCCGAATCTCATGACCGCGTTCTACCAATACGCACCGGTGGGAGCGGATACCGCCGGCGTTGGCGCGCTCTTCATCAGCAACGGCGCGGTGCTGACCCAGGCCTATTTGACGATCACCGCCACCACATCGAACTGGACCTTCGCCGGTGCACCGATCACCTTGTTCAATTCGCCCGATACCCTCATCCTCCAGGTTTATTCCGGAAACAATCCGGGATCGGTGCTGTATCTGGATGACCTCATGTTCTCCGGCCTCAGCATGGGTATCCATGCCGCGACCGCATCATGCATCACCGTTTTCCCACAACCAGCCAACGATGTGCTCAACGTCTCCACAGGTTCTGCGGAATGGATCGGAGCGACCGCGCGCATCATGGACCAACTGGGCCGTGCGGTGCTTGAAGAGCCCATGGGGACCGGGCTGACCACGAGCCTTTCCTTGAACGGCTTGGCCGCCGGGCAGTACGTGCTGGAAATGCACAGTGGCTCACACTCCGAACGCTTGGTATTCGTCAAGGAGTAAGGGTATTGCGGAAGTCAGAGCGCAACGTCCAAACCCAGCACAATGGCAGCACCGTGGCTTGATCCTGCCAGGGGTCCGATGACGTTCGGCACACGCAGGGCAACAATGAACGTGGGCGATGCCAGCCACATGGCGCCGATACCGACACGTGTGCCACCGAAGCCTCCGTGCGATAGACTGATCTCGGCTTTCAATTGGTGTTCGCTCCAGAACGATCGCGTGAGCATGATCTGCGGTGAGTAACCGGGCAGGTTCCGTTGGTCGACCAGCAATTCCCAGATGTAAGTGTTCGGGTACACGTATGCTCCCGTTGTACGCCGTTCAGTGCGTAGGCGTGCTTCCACCTTCGTGGGCAGGATCTGCGTGAAGCCACCACGTTCGAACTCCAGACCGATGGTGTCCTGCAGTTCAGCCTGGTCCAGCACCACACCATCGAGGTCGAAGATGTTGTCCACCTCGATCCCTTGGTAATGGATGATGGAGTTGTTGACCACGCGCTCCGCATTGCCGTTCCACGCAACGAAACCGAGGTCCGTAACGCTCAGCTGGATGCTACCGGGTTTGCCCAGCAGCCGGATGGGCTTCTCCACTGCGGCGCTCAATGCGAGCCCGAGGCCGTTGCTGGTCCCGAAGCCCTGCTGTGCCGTATCACTGCGCGCGTAGCTGCCGTCGAGATCGAGTTGCAGGAAACGTCCGTCGGTGGCGGTGAAGAGATCGGCCTGGCGCAGGGTGGCGCTGTTCATGCGCTGGCCGTTCACCAGTTCCAAGCGGAGAAAACTGTTGGAGGCCACATCCTGGAAACCGAAGCCCACGGTCTGGTAGCTGAGTTGGGTGAAGGCCGTGCCCCCAAGACTTGCGGTGCGGTTCTCGTAAGGCGTGTTACCGAAGAAGGTCAGGTTGTACAGATCATCGGTGAAGCGCAAACCCATTACATCATGAAGCGCAACACTGATCATCGGCCGCAGACTTCCATCGCCGAAAAGTGTGTCGCCACAGACGTATGTCGCGCGCACGTCGAGAGCATAGCCCGCGCGATTGTTCCCCTTCAGCCCGTCCTGTGTGGAACGGCGGAGGTCCTCGCTCAACACATCTCCACGGCGGATGCCGATCACCAGGTCGTTGCGCAGCGCGTTGGAGTCATACAGCCCGGAGGCTTCCACCCGCAGCCAATCCCTCTTCGGATCGAGGATCGTGCGATGGTCGTCGTCGGCCACCACTTCCTCCTTGCCGCTGGACAGCGGAAGCGGATCGGCGGTGATCAATGACAATTGTGCACGGCCTCCTATCGTCGCCAACAGCAGCGGAAGAGCCAACACCGATCGAACGGAACATCCATTCAACTCACTCATCCCCGTTCACCGTGTATGTTCCGCGCACTGTTACTTGAAGATCCAGTCTGTAGCTCCCGAGGATGTTCACCTGCTGCGGTTGGTTGGCCGTATCGTACAGGGAGGTGATGCGCAGTCGGCCACCATCGTAGAGCATGTTCACTTGTAGCTCCGTGATGTACGCGCTCAACTTCGACTCAACGGGTGTTTCCACCAGGTCGTTCGCGCCAAGCAGGCCGCTGGCGATCGCGCCGCTCACGGGGATGTTGCTCAGCTCGTTCCCATCCACATCGATGATGTCGAGTTGTACGGTCGCATCGAAGGGGAATCCGTTCATGGCGAAGAGCATCAATTCGCCTTCGCGCAGCCCGTGCTGTTCGGGTGTGCCCGGCAGGTCGGGCACCACAACGCTCTGCAGTTGCAGTCCGTTCACTGCAAGGCACAGGGGCACTTCCACTTCCAGGTCGGCGCTGAGCTTGCTGTCGTAGTACAGGAAGTCGTTTCCGTTGCTGATGTCGCCAAGGGGGTTCAACGTGAGGTCCGCCTCGAAGCCGATCACATCGGGGAGGTTCTCCACGAAGAGGTCAACGTTGCTGTTGGTCTCATCCAGCGAGTAGGTGCTTACGGATGGTACGTGGCCGTAACCCAGGTCCACGGCGCGGTTCAGTTGCACGGTGCCTGTCGTGATGGCGTGGTTGAGGTCGACGTTCTGCCCGGTGTTGCTGTTCTGGCTGGTGAGGTAGTTCAGTTGCACTTGGCCATCCACACCGATGCCGTTGGTGAGCTTCAACCGCACGGCAATGCGATCGATGTCGAGGGAGTTGGCCGTGATCGCCAGATCGCTGGAGATGTCGTTCGCCTCCGGGCCGAGGTGAACGGTGCGCTGACCGAAGTATCCGCGCGCGTATTGAGGTACCATGCCCGAATACTGGACCAAGGCCACTACGCTGTCCTGGTTGGTCACCGTTACGTTGGTGGGATGGTCCGGATCGATCATGCCGCCGAAGTCCGTGGCCAGCGTGTTCACATCGTCGAACGCAGGGCCGCGCAGGTCGAAGTGATAGCCGGCCATGTCAGTGGGAGCGCTCACGACGGAAGTTCCGCCGGGCAACGCGGCAGGCACGTCGCGTATGATGTCGAAGGGCACTCCGTTGAGCGTTGCACCGGACAATCCGAAGTGCATGACCAAGGGAGCTTCAACCGTGCTGAGGAGCGACACGTTCGCGATCCCTTCACGGATATCGAGGCGGCTCAATTGAACATCCTCCAGGTCGAAGCGCGTCACCTCGTTCTGGCTCGCTAACGGATAACCCGGTGGCAGGGAGATCGATACAAGGGGGAACGGATCACCGTAGGAGAACAGTGTGTCGGGAAGATCCAGCACCGAATCGAGGCTCAGGGCAAAAAGCTGTTCGGTGAAGAGCACGGAGATCACCCCGTCGTCGCCAACGGAGATCAGACTATCGCCCAGTGCATCGGCAACCGACAAGGAGGTGGTCACCAACGGGGCGGTCACCTCCACATCCCACTGCGGGCGGGGTCTATCCTTTCGGCAACCGGCAAGCAGCAGGGCGGTTGAAAACAAATAGGCAACCCGGCGCAGACGACGATCGTTCATGGAGCAGATGCGTGCAAGGTAGCGGGGGGGAAAATGTACGCCGTCGGCCATCAAGGCCCGGTACATTCGTACCGTGCTGAACGAAGGGGAGAAGATCATGCTGCACAGACGCCGCTTCCTTGCCAGTTGGCTGCCCAGCACCATCGTTATGTTCGGGTTGAGCTACGTGTGGCATGGGATCGCCTTGCGGGATCTGACCGAACTGCGCATCCCCCTCACGCTGTACTTCATTCTTGCGGCCTTGGTCTACCTCGTGATCGGGTTGGTGCTGGCCATCGGCATCGACAAGGCGATCGTCTACAAGGTGATCACACTGCAAACAGGATTCCCGTTCAAGGCCATGGGCCTCGGCGCGCTGGTGGGCTTCGTGGTCTACCTCATGGTCTTCATCCTGGGAATGAGCTTCGCCAAGCACAGCGTGGTGCATGTCGTGGTGGATGTGCTCTGGCAAATGCTGGAGCAAAGCCTCGGTGGCCTGTGCGTCAGCCTCGGTATCATTTACGACCTGCATAAGACCCATCTGGAAATGGAAGGTGGGCACTGAAGCAGTTCGTCGCCGAAGCAATGAACGGCTACGCCGCTACACCGCCTTACTTTGAATACTTGCCTTTCCAAAGGCGCTCGATCATGGCCGCGTATTCCTGCTCGCGTGTGTTGTTGCCGGGCTGGTAAAGCGCGCTTCCGCTGATCGCTTCCGGCAGGAAGTCCTGATCACCGGACGCGCCGCTCTGGTCGTGGCTGTACTGGTAGTTGCTGCCATAGCCAAGATCCTTCATGAGCTTGGTGGGCGCATTGCGCAAATGCAACGGCACGGGGAGGTCGCCGCTCTTTTTCACTTCCGCTTGTGCGGCGCCGATGGCCATGTAGGCGCTGTTGCTCTTGGGTGAGCAAGCCAGGTAGATCGCGCATTGGCTGAGGATGATCCTGCTCTCCGGCCAACCGATCATTTGTGCGGCCTGCATGGTGGTGGTGGCCATCAACAAAGCGTTCGGGTTGGCGTTGCCGATATCCTCACTGGCCAGGATCACCATGCGGCGCGCAATGAACAAGGGATCTTCGCCGCCTTCCACCATGCGCGCCAACCAATACACCGCAGCATTCGGATCACTGCCCCGCATGCTTTTGATGAAGGCACTGATGATGTCGTAGTGCTGCTCGCCCTGTTTGTCATAGCGTGCGGCATTGCTCTGTACCACCTCCTGCACCAATGCGTCGGTCAGGACCACACGGTCCCCGGCCACGGCTTTCACGCACAGTTCGAAGATGTTGAGCAGGCGACGCGCGTCGCCTCCACTGGCGCGCATCAGCGCGCCGGTCTCCTTCAGTTCGATGCGATTCGCCTTGACTTCCGCATCCGTGGCAATGGCACGTTCGAGCAATTCGAGCAGGTGCTCCTCGGCAAGTGGCCGGAGCACATAGACCTGGCAGCGGGAGAGGAGGGCGCCGATCACCTCGAAGCTGGGGTTCTCGGTGGTGGCCCCGATAAGAGTGATCGTTCCCTTCTCCACGGCCCCGAGCAAACTATCCTGTTGGGCCTTGCTGAACCGGTGTATCTCGTCGATGAAGAGCACCGCGCTGCGTGAGAACAACCCCGATCCACCGGCTTTCTCGATCACTTCGCGCACATCCTTCACGCCGCTGCTGATCGCGCTCAAGGTGTGGAAGGGCCGGCCCAACCGCTCAGCGATCAGCCGCGCAAGGGTGGTTTTGCCCACACCGGGTGGCCCCCACAGGATCATGCTCGGCAGCATCCCGCTGGCCAGGGCCTTCCGCAGGATACCGCCTTCGCCCACCAGGTGCTCCTGGCCCACCACCTCTTCAAGGGTGCGCGGGCGCATACGTTCTGCAAGCGGGATGTGCTCCATGGGCGGGCAAAGGAACGCACCCGGACGAAGGGGGAACGAACCGCTTGCAACTGTGCGGTGCCCGGGTGCGTAGCAAGGCGCCAATGTTCCATATGGCCATGCCCCGATCCGTAGCGCCGGTGCTCCTGTTCGCCGCGCTCTGTTGCACCCGTGTTCAGGCGTCGCGTGGCGAGGACAGCCTGCATATGGCCCTGCACGGCAGTGCTGGTGCGGCCGAACGCGCGAAGGCCCTGCTGGAACTTTCCGCCCGTTTCCGGGCCGACCGGCCCACTGAAAGCCTGTTGCATGCCCGAACAGCCATGACGTTCGCTCAGCAGGTGAAGGATCCCGCATTGATGCATGCGGTGTACGCCGAGCAATGCAGCATTTTTTTCAGGCTTGCCGCTTATGATGATCTGCTGCACACGGCCATGAAGGCATCGGAATTGGCTCAAGGCATGGGCAATGCCCGGGCGATCGCCGAAGACCTCAATTGGTTGTCCATTGCGTATGACCGAATGGGCGAGTTCAACAGCGCCGTGGACATGAGCAAACGTGCGCTGGTGCTGCTGAAGACCACGGGCGATAGCAGTGCCATCAGCAAAGCCATCCTGGAGGTGATGAACGCCTTGGTGAAAGCCGGCCGCTTCGATGAAGTGATCCACCAGGGCGAGGAAGCGCTCAACTATTTCGAGAACAAGGACGATACCGTGGGCCGGTGCAAGGTGCAGGTGCGCAGCGCCGAAGCCTTGGTGGCGCAGGGCCGTTTCGCCGATGCGCTGCCGTTGCTGCATCATGCCATGCGCGGGATCATGGGGAAAGTGTCCGCTTCCGACCTGGCACACGTGGAAACCGTGATCACCGAAGCGTATTGTGGTCTTGGTCGGTTCCAGGAAGCACAGGCCCATTTGGACAGCGCGGTTTCCCGTTTCCGGAGCGAAGCGATGGTGATACGCACACCCCGGCTCCTGTTCCTGCAGGGCAAAGTCCTGGAGGGCATGGGCGACCTGAAGGGTGCGTTGGAATGCCAGCGCCAACACGCAACATTGAAGGATTCGCTGATGAACGAACGTATCGCGGATCGAATGGCCGGCCTCACGGGCCTGTACGATCTGCGGGCCAAGGATGCCGAGAACGCGGCGTTGAAGGACCGGAACCAGGCCAACGAGATCGTTATCCAGGAAGCGGAGGCCAGAAGCAAGTGGTTGCTGGTCGTATCGGTGGTGTTGCTTGCCGTCCTCGTCATCCTGGCAACACAAATGCGCCGCAACCGCCGCGTGGCGCACCGTGCACGCCTACGCAACCTCCTGATCCACGAGCAGGCCCAGGAGATCACCAAACAGAACCTCGATCTGCAACAACAGAACCTCCGCTTGGTGGAAACGTTGGTCAGTGAAGAGGAGAAGGACATGCTCCTGCGGGAGATCCATCACAGGGTGAAGAACAACCTGCAGATCGTGAACGCTTTGCTGCGGGTGCAGGGTGCGCACTTGGGCGACCCGAAGGTGGAACAGCTCATGGCCGAGTGCCAGGGCCGTATCCGTTCAATTGCCAGCGTGCATGAACTTCTCTACCGTGCCGGTGATGTGCGCAACGTGAACATCGCTGAACAGTTGAACGCCATTGCCCAAGGGATCTTCGAGAGCTACGGCGTGCAGGATCGCCTGTCGTTGAACCTCCGTGTTCCGGCCGATCGTTTCCCCATCGATACGTTGACACCGCTCGGGCTGATCGTGAACGAACTGATCACCAACTCCGTGAAGCATGCTTTCCCGGGCAGGACCGCCGGTGTCATCAGCATCGCCCTGCGCGAGGTCGATGGCCAGTACGAGCTGCGGTACAACGACAATGGGCCGGGCCCGGCCAGCGACCATTTCTTCGGCGGCGCATCGTTCGGATTGGAACTGGTGCGCATACTGTCCAACCAGATGGGTGGCAATATCCAGTTGATGCGCGGTGAGGAAACCACCTTGGTCCTCACTTTCCGCAACGAGGCCCGCCAGGCTTGGAGGGCCGCTTCCTGAGGTCTTCCTGAGGTCCTCTTTCCGCCCGCCTATCTTCGGCCGCGTTTATCCAACGCCTCAACCGTTTGGACGATTTCAGCACACTCGGCCTGCACCACGATCTGATCGAGGGCATCACGGCCATGGGCATCCGCAAGCCCACACCCATCCAGCAACAAGCCATTCCTGCCGTGATGGAGGGCCGCGACCTGATCGCGTGCGCCCAAACCGGTACCGGGAAGACGGCTGCGTTCCTGCTGCCGCTCATCGACGTGATCACGGCCTATGCCCCGCGCGACCCCAAGAGCATCCGTGCGCTCATCGTGGTGCCAACGCGCGAACTCGCCCTGCAGATCGACCAGCAGTTGCAAGCGATCGCCTACTTCATGCCCATCACCTCGGTGCCGGTTTACGGAGGTAGCGATGGGGCTTCATTCGATCAACAGAAGCTGGCACTCACCAGTGGAACCGAGGTGATCGTGGCCACCCCGGGCAAACTGCTCAGCCACCTGAACCTGGGTTATGTGCCCACGCAAGGGCTGGAGTTCCTTGTGCTCGATGAAGCGGACCGCAT
Source organism: Flavobacteriales bacterium (assembly GCA_049289815.1). GTDB lineage: Bacteria > Bacteroidota > Bacteroidia > Flavobacteriales_F > PHOS-HE28 > PHOS-HE28. The sequence continues at coordinate 22,714 of JBATMK010000296.1, read as the reverse complement.
GTTCGACATGGGTTTCATCGACGACATCAAGCGCATCATCGGCTTCCTTCCGAAGGAGCGCCAAACGCTCATGTTCAGCGCCACCATGGCCCCGGAGATCCGCGACCTGGCGCGCTTGGTGCTGCACGAGCCCGTGGAGATCTCCATCGCCTTGAGCAAGCCTGCAGAGGGTGTGAAGCAGGAAGCCTATGTGATCTACGATGCGCAGAAGGCCGACATCCTGGAACACATCCTGCGCACCAACGAGGCCACGAGCATCATCGTGTTCGCCGGCAAGAAGGTGGAAGTACGCAACCTTGCACGCCATCTGGCACGCAAGGGCTTCAATGCACAAGGGATGCACAGCGATCTGGAACAGAGCGAGCGCGAGGAGGTGATGCTGGCGTTCCGGAACCGGAAACTGCGCATTCTGGTGGCCACCAATGTGGTGAGCCGTGGCATCGACATCGACGACATTGACCTGATCGTGAACTACGATGTACCCCGTGACCCGGAGGATTACGTGCACCGCGTAGGCCGTACCGCCCGTGCGGCACGTAAGGGGCAGGCCATCACCTTCGTGAACGAGAAAGAAATGCGCGAGTTCGGACGCATCGAAAAGCTGATCGGGTACGAAGTGGCCAAATTGCCTTTGCCCGAAGGCTTCTCGCGTGGACCGGACTATCGACCTGACAGCAGGCGCGAAAGCACAAGCCCGAACGGACGAGGCCCCCGTAAAGGAGGGCCTCGCAGAAGTGGTGGTGGAGGACGGTCCGGCGGCGCCCCGACACGGTCAGGGTCGCACCGGCACTAGCGCTTTCGCAATTTGTCCTTGTGGTCCATGAAGACCTTCGCAGCGTCGAAGGCCTCGGCGGCCTTGCCAACGCGCGTGATGCGCAGTGTCTCGATCCTGTCCCCTTGAGCGATGGCGTTCACTACATCCTGGCCTTCGGTAACACGGCCGAAGACCGTGTGTTTGCCATCCAGCCAGTTCGTCCCGACATGCGTGATGAAGAATTGGCTGCCATTGGTGCCGGGGCCGGCGTTCGCCATGCTCAGGATACCAGGGCCCGTATGCTTCAGCGTTGGGGCGATCTCATCGGGGAACATGTAACCCGGCCCACCGGCGCCCGTGCCGGTTGGATCCCCGCATTGCACCATGAAGTTGGGGATCACGCGATGGAACACGATGCCATCGTAGTACGGCTGGCCGCTTGCCTTGGCGCTGTTGTTCAACTTCCCTTCGGCAAGGCCGACGAAGTTCGCAACGGTCATGGGTGTCTGCTCGAACTCCAACTGGCAAACGATCTTGCCCTTGCTGGTAGTGAACGTTGCAAAAAGGCCTTCGCCTGCGGTCATGGTCGGGTAGGGTTGTTCGGTTTTTGGATTGACGTCGCCGTGCCAGGGGCGTATGGCGTGCTACGACCAGCGATGGTAACGGGCCACAGGACGGCTTCTCGATACGATCATTGACCGCAGTATCAGCGCTGGCGGAACTTGTCCTTGTAATTCGCGAGCACCTTGGCAGCATCGAACGCTTCGGCGGCTTTTCCTACGCGGGTGATCCGTATGGTCTCCATCTTATCGCCTTGTGCGATCGCGTTCACCACATCCTGCCCTTCGATGACATGACCGAAAATGGTGTGCTTGCCATCCAGCCAAGCCGTCTCAACATGGGTGATGAAGAACTGGCTCCCGTTCGTGCCCGAACCTGGAGGGTTCCCCGGTCCGGCGTTGGCCATGCTCAGAATGCCAGGTCCCGTGTGTTTCAGCGTCGGGACGATCTCATCCGGGAACATGTATCCAGGGCCGCCGCTGCCTGTGCCCGTGGGGTCACCACCTTGGATCATGAAGTTGGCCATCACGCGATGGAAGAGGAGACCATCGTAATACGGCTGCCCGATACCCTTGAACGTATTGTTCACTTTGCCCTCGGCCAGGCCCACGAAGTTGGCCACGGTCATCGGGGTCTTCTCGAACTCCAATTGGCAAACGATCTTCCCCTTGTTGGTGGTGATCGTAGCAAAGAGGCCTTCGCCTGCGGCCACGGTCGCCTGAGGTTTTTGAGTTGTGGGGTCCCCCTGCATGGGATCCTGGCCAGTAACGCTCTCACCCGCCGGAGCGGAGGAGCAAGTGGCGAAGAGCAAAGGCAGTAGGGTGGCGAACGGTGCGATGCGTGCGAGGTTCATGTTGCTTCTATTGGGGCGGCGAATATACCGGAGGGGTTCACTGCGGAAGCGCTTCTTCTATGGCTTCCAATTTGTCGTCGGTGAACTCCCCACTTTCGCGATGGATCACCTCTCCTGTGTCGTTGAGCAGGAAGATGTACGGCTTCGTTTTGTCTCCCATGTCAAGCTCACGTACGTACAGATCCATGTCCCCCTGGAAGAACAGGATATGGTCCTGCACTTCGGGTGCTTCGCTCTTCTGCACCTTTTTCATCACCGGTGCATAGGCCGCTTTGTTCATGCCTGTGAACATGGGCACGAACCAGATGTTGACATCGTGGTGCGAGGCGAAGAGCCCATGGTTCATCACGAACCGCAGGTACGCCGGCTCGAACCAAGCGGTCAGTTGGTCATTCGCGCTTTTGTCGTAAGCGAGGCAGAGTATGGTGAATTTGCCCTTCGCGTCCCTCGGTAGATCGATATGCTTGCCCAAGGGTGTTTCGCCTTTCAGTTCCGGGAACAACGCACCTTGGGGAAGAGCACTGGACATACAGCCCAGGCTCAGGGTCATCAGCATCGCGCGCATGGTCGTCATCAGTTGTTGGTTGTCCGCACTTCCATCATCGTGCCGTTCATCGTACTCCCTGCTCCGGGTTGCGGCCTCTGGCTTTCCGGAATACGGCTTTCATGGCTTCAATATCCGTGTTCACATCCCCGCTCAGCGGGAATACATCGGAAAAGGTCACGGTCTTCGTGCCATAGTCGAATGAGCAGAGAATGATGGGCACCTTGGCCTGCAAGGCAATGCGGTGAAAGCCGGTCTTCCATTCAGGGACATACTTGCGCGTGCCTTCCGGAGTGATGGCGATCTTGAAGTCGGGGTTCCGGCGGAAGAGATCCACAACGGCCTCGGTCATGTTGGTATGCTTGCTGCGGTCCACGGGGTAGCCACCCACGGCGCGGAAGAACCATCCGATCGGCCAGGCGAAGAGTTCCTTCTTGGCCAGGTACTTCACGTCGGTCATACGCGCCGTGCTGCGCACCAACAGGCCCAACCAGAAATCCCGATTGCTGGTATGCGGCGCCACCACCACGATGTATTGGCGAAGGTGCGCCGGTCGTCCATCGATGATGGTCCAGCCGAGCAGCTTGAGCAGGAAAGCGTTGATGGGCCGCATGCGATCACCGGGGCAAGCGGCAGCAATGTACCGGGCACGCGGATCAGGACAATGACCGTGGGGCGACCTGCTCCTGTAGCCAACGGCGTGCATCCCCTTCTGTGGAGAAGACTTTCGTGGCGAACGCCTGTGGGAAGTAGGCGAAGAACAATCCCGCCATGCGTTCGCTGATGGAGTGGGAGGCCGCAATGGCCAAAGCGCGGGTACAGTTCTCCAGATCGCGGCCGGCGTAGTGATCGGTGGTCACCACATCGAGGTCGAAGTCGGGTTCGCCGGGTATGATGGCCAGGATGCTCCTGGGGCCTTCGGGACAGATGCGCTTACGTTCGTTCAGGATCTCGTCGATGCCGGCACGGTCCACGTGCTGTTCGGGCTTGAAACGGACTTCCAGCAGTTCAGTGCCGACTTTTTCGATCGTGGCGAGGCGTGTTTCTATCAGATCGTTCATTGAGGATGGGTTCGGGTCCCGACTCCGCTGGGCCGGATATCGGTTCACGCGGCAGTATTCATTTTGGGGGCGCAAATGGAATCAGATCCTGCGACCGCCCGCCGATCCGGGTGCCAAAAAACCTTATGCGTCTTGGAATGGCAGCCGACTTTCGGGTTGCAGGAACCTTCGGGCCGTCGGCACGTTGAGACGGGCTGGAATGAGGGATCCTGCGCTATATGCCATTGTTGATGTGGAGACCACCTATGGTGATCCGCGGCGGGCCTGCGTCATGGAAGTAGCCGTCATTCTCACCGATGGACGCCGGGAATTGGAACGGTGGAGCAGTTTAGTACGCCCGCAGAATGGTGGTCCGATCGATCCATTCGTAAGCATGCTCACAGGCATCACGCCTGCGATGCTGTCAAAGGCCCCACGTTTCGCGGAAGTTGTGACGACGGTCCAGCGCATGACCGCTGGAAGCATTGTGGTGGCGCACAACGCCCGGTTCGATATGACCGCCTTGGGCCTGGCCTTCGAGCGCTGCGGGCAGTCGTTCACGCGCGATACGCTTTGTACCGAGCAGTTGAGCCGCCAGTTCTTCCCCCATCTCAAGTTCCATAATCTCAACAGCCTGTGCCGCCATATGGGCATTCCCGCGAGAGCCGATCACCGCGCTCTGGGCGATGCCTTGGCCTGTAAGGCCGCGCTTGAAGGAGTGCTGGAACGTTTCGGTGAGGACCGCGTACTGTCGGCAATGCTGCCTGCCGTTACCCGGATGAGGGCCTGATCGGAGTTCGCCTCCGTACCCTACTTCAACAGGATGTTGCTGGCCCAAAGCCACCACATCACCAGCGAACATGCTGCCCCGATGATCCCAGAGAGGAAGCCGATACGTGACCGTTTCAAGCTGCCAGCCGCATAGCTGTGTTTCCGTGCACGCCATCGGCCGAAGAGCGCGAAGACGATCGCTAGCACGGCCAATACCAATGCCAACGAAACGAGGTGCCGCGCGAACGCAAGAGGGACGGAAAGGGTCCCGAAGATCAGCGTGACCATGGACAACGGCAGGTTGCGCTCCTGGGTCATCGTGTCGCGCATGCGAGCATTTTGCGGTGCAGGTCGAGCACCTGTGGTGTCACCAACGTGGTACCGTCGTTCAGGATGAGCGTGTCGGCACCGGCGGCCAACTCGCCATCGCTCAATTGGTTGCTCATTCTGGCTTCCACCTCTTCAGCCTGCATGCCGTCGCGTTCCATCACGCGCCGCATGCGCTCCGCAACCGGACAGGCCACCACAACGATATGATCCATTTGTGCTGCACCACCTGTACCCAAGAGGATCGCAGCCTCCATGACGACGTAGGCTGAAGTTCCATGCCCTTCAGCCCATTCGGAGAATCTCCTCCGCGCGACCGGATGCACGAGCGCGTTCAGGTCGGCCAACGCCGCTGCATCACGGAAGACCTTACCGGCCATGGCCTTGCGATCAAGCGTTCCGTCCGGATACAGGTGGGCGCCGAAGCGCGCCATCACTTCCGATCGCAAAGCGTCGTCCTCGTTCAACAACCGCTTGGCCTCCCGGTCGGCATTGAAGACCGGCACCCCAAGCACCTGGAGGATCCGGCACACGGTGCTCTTCCCGCTGCCGATGCCACCGGTGATTCCAACGCGGAGCATGGTGCATGTGACCATGTGGCCAAGTGACCATGTGGCCATGAGCACATGGTCACATGAGCACATGGCCACATGATCTTACTTTTTGGTCTCTTCCGTCAGTTGCTGTGAGTTGTCCATCGCGATCGCACTCTTTTCGAAGCGCAGTTTCACGTTGGTGTCCACATCCAGAAGAACGGTCTTGTCGTCCACTTCAACCACCTTGCCGTGCAGGCCGCCGATGGTGACCACACGGCTGCCTTTTCCCAGGGCCTCGCGGAACTTCTTGGCGTCCTTGGCTTTCTTCTGTTGCGGGCGGATCATGAAAAAGTAGAAGACCACCATCAATGCTCCCATCATGATGATGGTGGGGGTCATGCTTGGTTCGGATGGGGTTGTGGCTTGCAGGAAAATGTTCATGGTCTGGTTGAGAATGGTTTTGGCAGGGGATCCCCGGCCTGTAGGTGGAATTATTGTCCTGGCGCCATGACTTCCGCGCGAAGGATGAGGAGGTGCGTGCTGGGATCGGCGTTGGAAACGATGCTGACACTCTTGTTCTGGACACCACTGCGGCCTTCACTGTCGAAGGTCACGTCGATGCTCCCGCGTTCGCCGGGTTTCACCGGTTGCTTCGGCCAGTTCTTGCCCACCGTGCAACCGCATGTGCTGCGCACGTCGGCGATGATCAGGTCGCTGCCACCGCTGTTCGTGAACCCGAACGTCCTGCTGATCACGGTGCCTTGCGCGATCCGGCCGGCATCCACGGTGTCCGCATCGAAGGTCAGTTGCGGAAGTTTCTCCAAGTCGGTCTCTTGGTAACCACTGGCAGGGATATGGATGTCGCTCGCCGTGATCCCGCCTTCCTCTTCACTATGATCGGTGATGCGGCAGCCGACCGCACCAATGGAAAAGGACAGCAACATGAGCAAACCTGCCCGTCCGCAGGCCTGAGAGATCCTTCCTCGAAGACCCGTCAGGATGGCAAAGCCTGCCAAGCGGGTGCAGCTTGAAGCTTGGGACTTGAAGCTTGAAGTTTGAAGCTTCCGTTCTGCGCTCTCCATCTCAGTTCTCGATCAAGCCCCGGCCCACTTTCACGATGCGCCCGTCTTTCTTCATTTCGATGAACAGCGCATCCAGGATACCGTTGATGAAGTTCTTGCTCTTCGGGGTGCTGTACGCTTTGGCGATCTCGATGTACTCGTTCAATGTCACCTTCACCGGGATCTGGCTCAGCTCGCGCACCTCGGTGAGTGCCATCTTCATCAGCAGCATGTCCGTAACGGCGATGCGCTCGGTTTCCCAGTTGCTGGCTTTGTCGCTGATGAGCTTCTCGTGTTCCGGCCCCAGCTCGATCGTCCGGCGGAACAACGTGTGGAGGAATTCCTCCTCGTCCTTGTCCATGCGCTCCAACTCTCCCACGCGGTCGCTGGCCAGGTCGGCTTCGCGCAACGTTTCCAGGCGGCGCTTCAACAGAGTGCAGGCCAGGTCGAGATCCTCCATCCAATGGATCGTCTTGCCCTCGAGCATGTCGTGCAGCCCTTCGCTGTTGGCGATGTGTTCGGAGAACAATTCCGCGAGGAAGGTGCGCTCCTGCGCGAACCCCGTTTCCGGCGAGGTCATGTAGGTTTGATACAGTTCGCTGGTCTCCACTTCGCGGAACAACTTGGTGAGCCACTCATTGTGGCCCATCCAGTTCACTTTGCGCTCCTCGGCTTCCTTCTGCACCCGTGCGCTGTTGGCCAGCGCGGTAAGGATCGCGCCATCCACGAAACGACGGTTCGGGTTGAGGTTCTCGGCCGTCGGCAGCCGCTTCAATTTCCGTTCGGCGATATGGCTTTCGGCCTGATCACGCAGTTCGCCGAAGAGCAGCAGCAACGAAACGTACAGATCGAACGTGCGCTCGATGCTCAGGAACAGTTCCTTCTCCAGTTTGGCCGCACTGGCATCCTCGCTCTGGTGGAAGCTGTAGAGCGTATGATAGACCTTGATACGCAGATAGCGGCGGTTGAGCATGATGGGGGTTCAGAAGCGTTTGCCGGCGCGGCGTGCTTCGCTGATGCGTTGTTCGGCCTGCTCGTTGGCCGCTTTGTACGTGGGGATGTCCTCTGCTGCACTGCGTTTGAAGCAGGCCAGGGCCGTGTCATAGATGCCGCGCGTTTGCTCCAGCGCCTTCTTGCGATCGTAACCGTTCAGCTCGCTGAAGCAGTTGATGATGCCCCCGGCATTGATGAGGAAGTCGGGTGCGTAGAGGATGCCCTTCTTCATCACGGCTTCGCCATGGATCTGCTCATTGGCCAGCTGGTTGTTGGCGGCGCCCGCGATCACCGAACACTTCAATCGCTTCAACGTGTCGTCGTTCACGGTAGCGCCCAATGCGCATGGACTGTAGATGTCCATGTCCACGTCGTAGATGGCTTCCGGAGCGATCAAGGTCACCGGATGCTTGGCCGCGATCGCTTCCAACTTCTCCGGATGGATATCCGTGAGCACCACTTTTGCGCCGTCCTGCACCAGCAAGGCGACCAGGTTCTCACCAACGTGCCCGGCACCTTGCACAGCTACCATACGACCGCTCAAGTTGTCCGATCCATAAGCCTGTTTCGCTGCGGCCTTCATGCCCATGAAAACGCCATAGGCGGTAACGGGGCTTGGGTCGCCGCTACCACCATCGGCCTCCGGGAGTCCGGCTGCATGCTTGGTGCTTTTGCGCACGTTCTGGATGTCGGCGGTGGTGATCCCCACATCCTCAGCAGTGATGTAGCGTCCGTTAAGGCTGTCGACGAACTGGCCGAAACGACGGAAGAGCGCTTCACTTTTCTGGGTGCGTGCATCGCCGATGATCACCGCCTTCCCGCCACCGAGATCGAGCCCGGCCAAGGCGCTCTTGTAGGTCATTCCCCGGCTCAGCCGCAACACATCGGTCAACGCCTCGTGCTCACTCGCGTAAGGCCACATGCGTGTACCGCCCAAGGACGGTCCGAGGGTTGTGTCGTGGATGGCAATGATGGCGCGGAGTCCCGTCGGTTTGTCGTAACAGAAGAGCACTTCCTCGTGATCGTGTTCTTCCATGCGGCCGATGACGGCCAGATCGGTTGATGGCTTCGCGGTGGTGAGTGGCATGAGCTGTGGTTGCTGCGATCCATCGGTCGGGACCGATCGCGTCCTGTTGTTCTGGTCGCGGTACACCGTCCGGCGTACCATGCTCTACCTTCGGCACCCTTTCGCTGCGCACCTTTGCGGCGCACAGTTCCCGGCGGGAAGGGGGGCCAAAAGTAGAAAGTTCCTTACGCCAGCCCCGACGGGATCGGGATGAAACACATGCGCGCTTTGATGACCCTGAACCGGTACTTCGTGAAGTACCGTTGGCGACTGATCGGTGGGGTCTTCTTCATCCTGCTCAGTAACCTGTTCGCGGTGTACAGTCCGCAGGTGGTCGAAGAGGCGTTCGACATCGTTGAAGCCGGGCTGGCCCGGGGCAGGGATCCGCTGTTGAAGGAGCCGATCGTCGTTCCGTCCACCCTGAACGCATGGGTGGGCTGGACCGGTGTTGATCTGCAGGGACGGTTGACCGCGGCAAGTCGCGGCGAGGACGTGGCTGCAACGGTGGCCTGGGTGGGTGTGCTGCTGGCTGTGCTTTACATCGTGTTCGCCCTGCTCAAAGGATTGTTCATGTTCTATATGCGACAGACGATCATTGTCATGAGCCGCCTGATCGAGCAGGACATGAAGAACGAGGTGTTCGCGCACTACCAGCGCTTGGACCGCGGCTTCTACAAGCGCAACAGCACCGGCGACCTCATGAACAGGATCAGCGAGGACGTGAGCAAGGTGCGCATGTACCTGGGTCCTGCCATCATGTACACGCTCAACCTCGTGGTGCTCTTTGTGCTGTGCATCGGTTTCATGTTGCAGCAGAACGTGGAGCTTGCACTCTACTCCTTGGCGCCGCTGCCGATCATGAGCGTGGTGATCTATTATGTGAGCGACGTGATGAACAAGCGCGGGATGGCCGTGCAGCAACAGCAGAGCCGCCTCAGCACGTTGGCGCAGGAGAGCTTCAGTGGCATTCGTGTGCTGAAGGCGTATGTGAAGGAGCGCATGGCGATCGATCGGTTCAACGGCGCTTCACGCGAGTACCGCAAGCGCAGCCTCGCACAAGCCAAGGTGGACGCGCTGTTCATGCCCGCCATCGGCTTGTTGATCGGCCTGAGCACCGTGGTGGTGATCTATGTGGGCGGAATGAAATTGGTGAACGGCGACCCCGGTGTGACCGTAGGCACCATCGCGGCTTTCGTGCTGTACGTGAACATGCTCACGTGGCCTTTCGCCAGCGTGGGTTGGGTCACCTCCCTTGTGCAACAGGCAGCGGTGAGCCAGGAGCGCATCAACGAATTCCTGGCCATGCAACCCGAGGTGGGGGATGGTGAAGGTGTTTCAACCCGTCACCAGGTCATTCAAGGTGCCATCGAATTCCGGAACGTCGGTTTCCGGTATCCCGATACCGGGATCCAGGCGTTGGATCAGGTGAGCTTCAGCGTGCCACCAGGTGGAACCATTGCCTTCGTGGGTCACACGGGCAGCGGAAAAACCACGGTCGCGGACCTGATCGGGAGGCAATACGATGCAACGGAAGGGGAGGTGCTCATCGATGGGATCCCCATCCGCGATATCCCTTTGGAACAATTGCGCAGCCAGCTCGGTTTCGTGCCGCAGGATGTGTTCCTCTTCAGCGACAGCATCACCAATAACATCGCTTTCGGGCTGCCACCCGATGCGGCGAACGAGGACACTGTCCGTCACGCGGCAGCCCACGCGCAGGTCCACGGGAACATTGTCGGATTCCCCAACGGCTATGAGACCCTGCTGGGCGAACGTGGGATCACCCTGAGCGGCGGCCAGAAGCAGCGCATATCCATAGCCAGGGCGATCGCGCGCGAACCCCGCATCCTGGTGTTCGATGATCCGCTCAGCGCGGTGGACACCGCAACGGAGGAAGCCATTCTGCGTGGATTGAAGGAGGTGATGAAAGGAAGGACGACCGTTATCATCAGCCATCGGATCAGTGCGGTGCAGGATGCCGACCGGATCATTGTGTTGGACCATGGCCGTGTAGCCGAGCAGGGCCGCCATGCTGAATTGCTGGCCAAGGGGGGTCTGTATGCCGCCTTGTACCAGGAACAATTGCTCGAAGAACAGCACCGGGCCTGAACTGCCTCCAAGGGGACTCCCACCGGATTTTCCTGGCGGCCCGAACTCCTTGCGTTTCCAAGACCTGCGGGTATATTTGATTGGCCCCATCCTAAAGGGCATGCTTATGTCGGACGATCGCGAGGATGTGTACAGCAAACCGGTACGTGCCGGTAAGCGCACGTACTTCTTCGATGTGAAGAGCACCCGGGGGCGTGACCTGTACCTTACCATCACGGAAAGCAAAAAACACACGCACGAGGACGGGTCGGCCAGCTACGAGAAGCACAAGATCTTTCTTTACAAAGAGGACTTCGAGAAGTTCATCGATGGGTTGCGGGAGGTCTATGCCGAGATCGATCGGTTGAAAGCCACCGGCCAGTACATGCAACACGATGCGCCCAAGCCCGAGCGCCATGATGGGCAGAGCCCAACTCCCGATGTGTCGTCAAAGAGCAGTTCGCAGGACGGTGAAAGCGATGCGGGCAACAAGTTCACCGATGTGAACTTCGAGGATCTGGACCGCAAGGATATTTAGGTCGTTTCCCCCTACCGCAACAGGAGCACATGGCCATGCATCTTGGCATGCCTGAGCCCTTTTCCGTCGTGCCAGGTGTACTCCAACATCCACTGGTAGATCCCATCCTCAGCCCCGTCACCATCCCAAAGGAATGCCGGGTCGTTGCTGCTGCACACCAGTCCGCCCCAGCGATCGAAGACCGATAGCCCGTACGATCCGATCTCGCATTCCATCACCGGCGCCCATGTGCCGTTCACCGCATCGCCATCCGGCGTGAAGGTGTTCGGCACGAACACATCGCAGTCGCAATCAGCGAAACTGACCAGGACCGTATCGCTCGTGACACAGCCTGCGGTATCGGTGATCGCGATCCAATACTCGCCCTCCGTGTCCACCACCAAGCTTGGGCCTGTGCTTCCATCGCTCCACTGCACCTGCAGCGCATCGGCAGGTTTTTCCAGCACCATGGTCTCACCGGCACAGGGCCGCGGATCAGGCCCGAGATCCACCATGATCCCTGCAAGGCCGACGGTGATCGTATCGCGCAAGGTGTCGCAGGCCAGGGTGACCTCTACGCTATAGACACCCCGCTCGTCCACAAGTATCATAGGAGTTGTTGCGCCAGTGTTCCACAGATACTGGGGAATGTCGAACGCGGAAACGACCGTAGCGTCCAACAGGACTTCGCCACCGCACACGAGGGTGTCCGTTTGCGCGAAGATGTCGGGCTCAACGGGTTGAGGGTATGTATCCCAATGGTTCGGAAGGCCCCAAGCGTTCTGTCCGGGTGCTATGGAAACACCCGCACCGTCGAAGTTGCAGAACGCACCGGTCTGATCCGGGTCCAGTATCCTGCTCACATAGGTCTGGAAACTCAACCGGGTGATATAGATGGCGCCGTCAGGGGCCGCTTGCAACGAGCCGAACTCCGGTGAACCGGAGGCAACGGTGAATTCGCTGGCTGGGATGTCCGCAGCCTGCATATCGTACTGCAGCACACGACTGAAGCTCATGCCGTTGTCCAATCCGTATTCACTCACGTACAATTTCGTGCTGGCAGGGGAGAAGTGGACACCATATCCGCGGGCATCAAGGCCAGGCTGTGCGTGTGTGATCGTATCGAGCAGTGCTACCGTTCCGTTCACGTTGTCGAAGGAGTGGATATCGATCCTTGATACACCGCTCCATGTTCCGTCAATGTCACACCAGGTGGTGGCCAGCCGATCGCCACGCGGGTTGATGTCCATGCAACCGATCGCAGCCAGGTAGCTACTACCGGGGTCGATGCCGATGACGCGGCCCGCGTTGCTGGTGATCGGCCCGCGCACGCCGGTACAATCAACGAGGTAGGCGTGGAAACTGTTGTTGTTCCATCCGTGGCACAGCACCCATACATCGCGCCCGTTCGCATGGCGCACAGCGGTGAGCCTTTCGGTGACCGAGCCCACGAGCTGAACGTTCTTCAAGGTCACGTCGCCGAGCCCGCCGTTCAAGCGCATGTCCACCACCGAGTAGGACAAGCCGTTCCAACCCGGGGCCCAATAGTTCAATTGGGCGGGTGTAGTGAAGATGTAGTACATCGAATCCTCGCGCACGAACGGCACGATCACGGCGCTCTGCGCGCTGCTGAAACTGCCCCATAGCCCGCCGCCATTGGGCATTTCGTTGTGGTTGCGATCCCTTACCGATTCACCGTTCGTGTAGAACAGCAGGTTGCCGTTCGTGTCGGCGATGCTGGCACCGCCTTCATCTGTGTTGATCGGATTGCCAAAGATCGGGGTCGGTGGGGCGTTCATGAAATCCAATCCAGCACCGAAGCCGAACATCCACTTGGTGTGCTGCAGCTGGGCCGTTGAAGCTCCACAGCAGATCGCCGAGGCCGATAGGACCGCTATACGGAAGCATGGGCTCATCCGGTATGAAGATGAACCCTCCGGGCCGGACGTTGCCTATCGTGGGACGCACGGGTGATCGTGACGCCTGACTTGGGCAAGAACATGCACACATACGTCGCCGATCTCCACAGGCCATCGAGCCGCACTGGCTTGAACAGTGCTCATTTCCTGCCGGGCATTTCGCGGCATTATTGCTGACTACCGTTCGGAAACCTTGAACCCATGAACAACCTGCTCAACATCATCATCGTACTGCTCATCGTTGGATGGCTCGTCGGCTTCATCGGCTTCGGTGCCATGGTGGGCAACATGATCCACATCCTGATCGTGCTCGCCATCGTTGCTATCGTCTATCGCTTGGTGACCGGCCGGAAGGCGGACCTCTGAGGGCTCAGCGTTGCACGCCGAGCCACTTGAGCGCAGCATCGAGCGAAGCATCATAGCTCCAGTCGGCTGGCTGTTCCACTTGTTCATCGGGAACAATGGCACCGTGGAAGAGCTTTCCGTGTCGATCGCCCATGACCGTGGAAGCCATGAACATCTGCGCACCATCGGGCAACTCGAACTGACCATTGCCCGTGGTGAGCCCCCAGGTGGGCTGCCCGAAAGAACGTGTGTTGCTGTTCCCGATGAACGAAATGGTGGTGCATTCGCCGGAACTGCCGGTCTGCTGTGCGGTCAACACGGCGATCGGCAATTTGCGTTCAAGCGTCACGGGTGCGGCCGAACGCATCACGATCCCGTCGTCCCAGCCGTAGGCACCATCACGGTAATACCAATGCTCCACCTTGCCGCGAACATCGGTGAGCGTGCCCAACACCCCAGGATCGAGCAAGGGACCTAGTCCGCACACCATCGGCGCCATGTTGCCCCCCGTATTCTGCCGCAGGTCCACGATCCAGCCCTTGATGCCCGAAAGGCTCAACTGGTGCAGCGCTCGTTGCAGGCTGTCCGCGAAGGCCAGCATATCCAGGCTATCGCCGCTGTTGAAGCCGGGTACCGAAACGTAGCCATAGCCCTCGATCACGCGATGCGTGGCATAGGCGAACCCATCACCTCCGACATCACTTTCCCATGCCTTGTATTCACTGGGCTTCATCAGGAAGCTATGATGATCGCCCAAGGACTGCAGCAGATACTCCACAGCCAAGTGGCGATCGGCGGGGTCGTTGTTGCCACCTGCGATCTTCAGCGCGGTCATCCGCACGGCATCCAGATCAACGGAATCGCGATACAGGGCATGTTGCCGGATACTATCGCACGCCGCACCGACATAAGCCACTGCGGATTTGTCCGGTATACGGTCGTTCAAGGGATCCAGTGCCATGGTGAACCCGTCGAACCAGGCTTCGCCACGGCCGTTGACGATCGCCCCGATCTTCACCAGTGCTGTGCCCTCCGGCAGGATCTGTTTCAACGTTCGCACCTCTTCAGCCGATGTTCCGTGTACCCAGTTGAACCTGAACAGGCCCATGTCTTTGTTCGTCAGGAAGCCGTTCTGTTCATCGTAGCATGCCACGTTCAAGCTAGCTCCCTTGCCTTTGAGGTCCGCGGTCCGGACACGCGCCGAAACAGTGAGCATCATGGGTTCCTTCACCGGCATGATGTTGATCGCTTGTTCCGCAAAGCCTACGGCATCCACGGAGTCCAGGCAGGCAATGCGCAAAGCCCCATGATCGGCCGCACAACCCGTGTTCTTCCCTTTCCACGAGAGTTCCCAAAACGCCAGACCGGTCTTGCACGTGTCGCACGTTTGCTCGAAGTCTCCGTTGCGGAGGGCTTGGCCGTTCGCAACAACGCAGGTGGCGAACAGCATCGCTAGTGGCAGTTGGCGTATTGACATGAAGGAAAAGTAATTGCCCCCCAGGAACGGTGGCAAAGCGGCTGCTCAGTGGGACCGGATCACAGAACCATTGTCCAAGAACCAAAAGCATAGTGCCTAGCACAGCACTGCACACAGCGAGGGCAATTATCCATTTGCGTGCGAAGGTGGGTGGTGAGTCGCCAACCCACGGGAACGTCCCGTGGTGCCCTTAGGGTCGACGCCGATGGCGCGATCCAAAACGGTGATGGAAAATGGGCAACCTAGCGGGCTCTCTTCCGGGTAGTCTGGATCGTCGACCGGAGGATGAGCGAGCCCGTGGAACATGGTGGTACCCTAAGGGCGGCGACATCCAACCAATTGTGGATTTTCTTCCGCACGATGTGTACTTGATCGGATGGCAGGTACTGAGCACGACGCTCGCAAGCGATCGGCATGGCGGTGGTTTGCCGGGCCGAACAACTCCATGGCCATGCAACGAACTTCCTCTCTTCTCCCGGCGTTCGCGCTGGGCCTCCTCACCGTGTTCAGCGCTTGCAGCTCGAGCAACGATGTGGTGCAGAACGGGCTCCTCCAACATCGCAAATACAACAACCCTGGCTGGTTCGTCGACTTACCCTCCGGTTCCACGAAGCATGCACCGGTGAACGCCATGGGATCAACTGAGCCTGTGACGCCAGTATTCCGAGAGCGGAGCGACCTTCCAACAGCAACGCTGGCCAGGGGACCGGTAACTCCGGAAGTGCAGCGGGAAGAGAACAACGGTTCTGCGCTGAACGTGGAACCTCCTATGGAAGATGCCACAAGTGCCTCACTTCCATCCAACGGACTCAGCCTGTCGTTCACGAGGGGCCACAAGGACAGGATCGTGCGCATCAGTACGGTGGAGGAAATCTCCAAGGGAATGTCCCGAGCCGAACCACCCCAGGATGCCGGTGGAGTGGACATTTTCGCCTTGCTGGGTTTCATCTTCGCCTTCCTCTTCCCCGTTGCGGGCCTCGTCTTGTCCATCATCGGGTTGAACCGCACCCGCGGTGGGGGTCGCGGCCATGGACTCGCTGTTGCGGGCTTGGTGATCAGTATCGTCTTCCTGGCGGTCTATGGTGTCGCCGTGCTGCACTGATGCATTCGTGGCCTTGGATCGCAGACAGGATGCATCAAGGTGTGTTCTCCAATTCCCCGTGTTCCGCTGCCTTCTTCATCCGTGCGTTTGCGTAGATGGCGATCTCCACTCGCCGGTTGGCAGCCTTTCCTTCAGCCGTGGTATTGTCGCCTAGGGGTTGGGTTTCACCGTAACCCCGGGTGCTGATACGTGCTGGCCGTACGCCGCGGTCCACTAGATAACGGTCAACGCTTTTCGCCCGACGCTCGGACAATGTTTCATTGTATGCATCGGCACCGTCGGCATCGGTATGGCCCTCGATGAGCACGTCCGTGTCGTCGTATTTGTTCAATGTGGTGGCCAGCTCCGTGAGGTTGGTCTGCGCGCTTGCACTCAGGTCACTCTGGTCCACGGTGAAGAGCAGCCCGCTGTCGAAAGTGATGCGAATGCCTTCGCCCACGCGCGTTACGGTGGCGCCGCTAAGGTCACTGCGCAGTTCTTCGGCCTGCTTATCCATATGCCGTCCGATAAGCGCACCCGTGGTTCCACCCACTGCGGCACCGATCAGCGCACCGATCACGGTACCGTTGTCGCCCAATTGGTTACCGATCACAGCGCCTATGCCGGCACCGGCGGCACCGCCGATCGTTCCTCCCTGCACCGCGCGGGAGGTGTTGCAAGCTGGTAAGGCGATAAGCAGGCAGCCGCCGAACAGCGCTGCGGTTGATACGATTCTCGTGTTCATGGCGATGTCATTTTGTTCATGTCCATCCCAACCAACGTGCCCGGAAATTTTTCCTCGGGCACCGGGGGTCCGACGTCCATCGCATGAGGCATGGCATCCACGATCATGGGCAATGAAGGCCCATCCTTGGGAGCGTTCATAAGGCACTTGGCGCGGCCTGGCTCCGCTATTGAAGCTCGGGGTGCGGGTGTTAGGAGTGCAGCAGGCCCTTGGCACCATGCCAAGGGCCGCTGCTTCGAGATCGGTCAAACGCGATGTCCCCCGTCACGCTGACCTTTCTTTTGGCCGCGTTCCCCACGAACGCGCCACAGTGTACCCGCAAGATCAAGACCGCAGTGGCGCACCATTGTTCAGGGTCCGTTCCTGCGGAAATACCTGCACACTTTCCCATCGCGTCCGATCGAAGCCCCAGGTTTTCCCCATTGTACCGGTTGGGTACGCAACTACTTGCGCCAAGGCTCTTCGCGTGCGATCACTTGTGCTCGTTCCGAACTCAACAGATCCTGGAGGCCCTTGGAAAGATCCTTTTCGCCGATGCGCATTGCCAGGTGTGCTGCATCCTCAAGATGCTTTACCACCAACGCCCGAAGATCGTTCAGCACGCCGAGCACGGTGCGCTCCAGGATGGGGGTTTCCGGTCGTGCCGCCAAAGCGTACCGCACTTCGTTCAATCGCTCCGTCACATCATCGCAAATGCAGGGGCGCAAGCGCTGCCCCCATGCCGCAACTGTCTCTCGCAATGTGGTCTGCTGCTCGCGCAAGAGGCTCGCCTGCCGGTGGAAGAACGTCCTCCAATTTTTCGTCGGCGTTATGGCCTCCACCCGTTCCAAGGCGCCCGGCAACGAGCGGTACACGAAATTGATCTCGTCCAGGTGGGAGCAGAGCACTTTCGATATCGGCTGATGCTGCATGACGATGTTCTGCTTTTGCATACCCCGGATGTGTCAAGGACCGGACCGTGGTCTTTTCGATCGCGAACGATCGCCCTTCCTCCTTCCCGGTCCCGCATCAAGCAGCCTTCAGGACAAGGATGCCTTCGCCTTTCGCGGCACGTGCAGGTGGACGTGCCAAAAGCCGCAAGACGCTTCGTTCTTCAGGCGATAGTGAACGGGATGCGCGGCCCCTGCCATTCAGCCCCACCAACGCGTTGGCCGAATAGGCTTCAATGACCTGTGGATGAACGTAGTATTTGCGGCATACGGAACGGGTGTTCCCCAGTTGCCGCGCCACGGCGTCCAGTGCTTCGTTGATCTGTTGTCGCTGCTTCGTCTGGGTGGGTGCGGGTGGCGCTCCCTGCAATGCGCGCATGCAGTGCACCGTCCCCTTCCACGTGCGGATATCCTTGCTGGTGAAACGACCTGCTGTGATGGATCGGATGTAGTCGTTCACCATGCCCGAATCGATCGGCCGGGCTTCGCCGTGTTCATCAACGTACTGGAAAAGATCCTGGCCGGGAAGATCCTTGCAACGCTGCACCAATTTGGACAAGTGCGATGAGCCCAGCCGGATGCTATGGCGCACACCGGTCTTTCCCTTGAACTCGAAGCGCACACCCGCCCCGTCGGTTTTCACGTGCTTGTCCAGCAGGGTGCTCAATCCGAAGGTGCCGTTCTCTTTTGCATAGGCATAGTGCCCCACGCGGATCTGTGTGCGGTCCATGATGCTCACCACCGCTGCCATTACTTTTTCCTTGGGAAGTCCGGGGAGCCGGAGGTGCGCCGTGATCCGCTTGCGCATGCCCACCAGCTGCTTCCCGAACTCCTGGATATGGGCGAACTTGGTTTCGCTCCGCACGGTGCTCCAATCGTTGTGGTAACGGTATTGCTTGCGGCCCTTGGCATCCACTCCCGTGGCCTGCAAGTGACCGTTGGCATAGGGGCAGATCCACACGTTGGTCCACGCCGGTGGGATCGCCAGCTGGGCGATGCGCTTGAGTGTTTCCCGGTTGCGGATCCGCTTGCCCTCAAGACGGTAGCGGAAGTTCCGCTTGCCGATGCGTTCGATCCCTATCGTGAAGTGCCGAACGTAGCGTAGCTGCGCCGCGCTTGCCGAAAGAGCGGGCGGAGCGGTGTGTAAGGCCAGGTTCTCGCGGGTGCTGCGCTTTACCATGGGTTGTGGGATCAGGGGAAGCTGAAGATCAGGGTCCGGCCCTTGACGATCGCATGCCGCGGGTTGTTCCCCGACGTATGAGCGCGGAAGCAGTTAGCCCGCGTTCGTGATCATGCATCGGATCTTCCACGCTTCGAGGAGATCGTTCCCCAGAGGATGGATGACCGGAGCTGCGGCTTGCCTTGTAGCCGCTCATTTCCACGGTGAGGCACGGGATCGACAGGCGTGTCTTCAAATACGCCAAGAGATGAACCATCCGGACAACCAGTACAGCACACTTTCCGAAGCGGTGGAGGGGCTGAAAAGGAAAGGCTATGTCGATGAACTGACCCTCACCGAGGAAGGCTTGTTCAACCAAGCCCATCCATTGGATCCCGCCGAATTCAACATCGATTCCTTCCACCGGTTCGAGGGCCCCAGCGATCCGGCGGATGCCAGCATCGTTTACGCGGTCAGTTCTCCGCACATGGGGCTCAAGGGCCTGCTGGTGGGCGACTACGGCGCGAATGCACAGGACTTCATCCATAAGATGGTAAGGCCCCTTGCAGCCCATGACCACGAAGGGCGGGTACAACCTGTGCAACCGCTACCTGCTGGAGAGAACCTGAAACTTTGAACCATGAAGGCACTTTGGAAAGGCACGATCGGCTTCGGCCTCGTGACCATACCCGTCCGGCTGTTCAGCGCAACCCAGGAAAGCGAACTGGACCTGGACATGCTCGACGGCAAGGACAAGTCGCGCATACGCTTCCAACGCGTTAATGAGGATACGGGCAAGGAAGTGCCATGGGAACGCATCGTGCGTGCCTTCGACATGAACGGCAAATACGTTGTGCTCGAAGAGGCCGACTTGAAGAACGCGGCCGTCGAAAAGAGCGATGTGATCACCATCCACGACTTCGTGCAAGAGGAAGAGGTGGAAGGCAAGTACTATGAGAAGCCCTATTACCTGGAACCGGACAAGGGAGGAACGCGTGCGTACGCACTGTTGCGCGAAGCATTGCGCAAGAGCGGCAAGGTCGGCATCGCCAGTTTCGTCATGCGTACCAAGGAGCACCCGGCCGTGCTCCAACCGGACGGACCGGTGCTCATCCTCAACCAGCTGCGTTATGCCGAGGAGGTACGGCCGCTGGATGCGCTGATTCTGCCGAAGATGGAGAAGATCGCCGCCGGGGAACTGAAGTTGGCGATGCAACTCATCGACCAGGGCGCAGGCACGTTCGATATCAAGCGCTACAAGGATGAGTACACGTCGGCACTCATGAAGGTGATCCGCGCGAAGGCGAAAGGCAAAGGACCGAAGGCCGTACCGATGAAAGTGGTGCACCGCAAACCCACCGATGATCTCATGTCCGTGCTGAAGGCGAGTCTCTCCAACAAACGGCCCGCCTCCTCCGCCCGATCGAAACGTGAGAGCTCCAAAGTGCCGGCTTCGGGACACCGGAGAAAAGCTTCTTGATCCATGAGCCTTGAAAAGTACCGGGCCAAGCGCGACCTGAAGCGCACGCCGGAGCCCGGCGGAGCAAAGTCGGAACACAAGAGCGCACCGCTCATCTTCGTTGTGCAACGGCACAAGGCTTCTCACCTGCATTATGACTTCCGGCTGGAGATGCGCGGTGTGCTGAAGAGCTGGGCCGTCCCCAAAGGCCCATCCATGGCGCCGGCCGACAAGCGCTTGGCGATGATGGTGGAGGACCACCCCTACGACTACAAGGATTTCGCTGGTGTGATCCCGGAAGGCAACTACGGCGCGGGCATCGTCGAGATCTGGGATCATGGCACCTACGAGCCATCGGGCCTGCCCGAAGGCAAGGATCCCCAGACCATGCTGATGCACATGCTGCACAAGGGTTCGCTCAAGATCATCCTCAAGGGAAAGAAGCTGAAGGGCGAGTTCGCACTGGTGCGCATGAAGAACGAGGAGAAGAGCTGGTTGCTGATCAAGCACGGCGATCGCCATGCTGTGAACGTCTACAACAGTGAGGAACACACGCCGAAGAACTCGCCGATCAACAAGGCGCTCGCAAAAGCCGGCAAGAAACCCGCGGTGAAGAACGTCCCCAAGTCCAGGGTGCTCAAGTCCGCTGCTCCGGCGGCTGTAGTGCAGCCCTTTTCACGGAAGCGCTTCACGTTACGCGGCGTTGGCAGTGCTCCGAAAGTCAAGGACTTCATCCGCCCCATGCTGGCATCACCTGACGTCAAGCCGTTCGATGATCCGGACTGGGTGTTCGAGATCAAGTGGGACGGCTACCGCGCGGTCGCGGAAACGGGGGGCAAGGACCTGCGCTTGTATTCGCGCAACGGTCTCTCCTTCCTGGAGGCTTATCCGGAGGTGGTGACGGAACTACGCACCATTCGCAAGCGCATGGTGATCGATGGCGAGATCGTGGCCATCAACGAGCGGGGGCGCCCGGACTTCCAGTTGCTGCAGCATGCATCCTTGGAACCGGGTACCCATTTGATCTACAATGTCTTCGACCTGTTGGAACTCGAGGGCAAAGACCTCACGCACTTGCCATTGCTCCAACGCAAGAAGAAGTTGCGTGCTGTGCTGAAGGATGGGACCCACGTGCGCTATTGCGACCATGTGGAAGCGCAGGGCAAGGCCTTCTTCGACGCGGCGGTGAAGCAGGATCTTGAAGGCATCATCGGCAAGCGCAAGGACAGCATCTACTCCAAAGGCGTGCGAGGGAAGAATTGGGTGAAGATCAAGAACCACCGCTCGCAGGAAGCAGTCATCGGTGGCTTCACTGCCCCGCGCAACAGCCGTAAACATTTCGGGGCGCTATTGCTCGGGGTGTACGAGAAAGACAAGCTCGTATACGTTGGACATACGGGCACAGGCTTCGATGATCGTTCTCTCAACGAACTCATGGCTACCATGAAGCCATTGGTGCGCGATAACTCTCCCTTCAGTACGAAGGTGGAGGCGAATCAACCACCGGTGTGGGTAAAGCCCAAGCTGGTGTGCAACATCAAGTTCACTGAGTGGACGCGCAATGGCCATATGCGGCATCCGGTTTTTCTTGGCCTACGTACGGACAAGGATGCAGCGGCCGTTATCAAGGAACCCATGACACCGAAGCAGAGAAGTTCGAAAGCCAAGAAGGCGGTTGCTGCACCCGAAAAGCCGGAGGGCAAGACCGCTCGGACGAAAGTCAAGGCCACGTCGAAGGCGGTCGGGAAGGAGGAAGAGAAACCCAACGAACGCGATGTGAAGGTGGGGCGCAATACTGTGCACCTTACCAATCTCAACAAGGTCTTCTGGCCGAAGGAAGGCTACACCAAGGGCGACGTTCTCAACTACTACGAGCGCATGCATGCTGTCCTGCTGCCGCACTTGAAGGATCGGCCGCAGTCCCTGTTCCGTACGCCCAACGGGTTGAAGGGTCCGGGCTTCTACCAGAAGGATGCTGGGGGAGCAGCTCCGCCTTGGGTCCCTTCGGTGAAAGTACCCTCCGATGGTCGCGACGGCGCCGTGATCGACTACCTCCTATGCAACGATCCGGCAACACTTCTGTACATGGCGAATCTCGGGTGCATCGAGATCAACCCCTGGACATCGCGCAGGCAACACTTGCTCAAACCGGATCACGTGGTGATGGACCTTGATCCATCGGACAAGAACAACTTCGACGAGGTAGTGGAGGCGGCATTGGCCGTGAAAGTGGTGCTGGACCACATCGGTGTAAAGGGCTATTGCAAGACATCGGGCTCAACCGGCTTGCACATCTACATCCCTGTTGGCGGCCGGTACACGTTCACGCAACTCGCGCCTTTTGCCAAGGACATCATGCGCGTTGTGCAGCACATGTTGCCCAAGACCACCACCCTCGAGCGCTCATTGGCCAAACGCAGCAAGCGGCAGATCTACCTCGATCACCTTCAGAACCGGAAGGGCCAAACCTTAGCGAGCGTCTACAGCAT
>JBATMK010000295.1:0-7645 GCA_049289815.1 Flavobacteriales bacterium | reverse complement strand
GCTGCGCATGAGGTGTGCGGTAAGGCGTGTGGTGGTGGTCTTACCGTTCGTGCCAGTAACGGCGATGATGGGAATGCGGCTCGGCGTTCCCGGCGGGAAGAGCATGTCCACCACCGGTTCCGCCACGTTGCGGCCGATACCACCGGTCGGATCCAAATGCATCCGGAATCCGGGCGCCGCGTTCACTTCCAGCACCGCACCACCTGATTCGTTCAGCGGAACGGTGATGTCATCGGTCATGATGTCGATGCCACAGATGTCCAGATCGATGATGCGGCTGATGCGTTCGGCGAGGAAGACGTTGAAGGGATGCACCACTTCTGTGACATCATCAGCGGTCCCGCCCGTGCTCAGGTTGGCCGTGGCTTTCAGGTAGACGGTCTCCCCTTTCGCTGGCACGCTTTCCGATGTCAGGCCTTTCAACCCGATCAGTTTCAGCGTATGATCATCGATGTCGATGCGCGTCAGAACGTTCTCGTGCCCGAAACCCCTGCGCGGGTCCTTGTTCACCTCCTCGGTCAGCTGAGCAATGCTGCTCTTTCCGTCGCCCACCACGCAAGCGGGAGTGCGTTTCGCAGCCGCGATGAACCGGTGGTTGATCACTAGCAGGCGGTGGTCCAGTCCGGTGATGTATCGCTCCACGATGGCGCTGCGGCTGATCTCCTTCGCCTTGGCCAGCGCGACTTTCGCCTCGTCCAAGGTTTTGATGCCGATGGTGGCCCCGCGCCCGTGGTTGCCGCCAATGGGTTTGATAACACAGGGATAGCCAACGGAATCGATAGCAGCCTCCAAGCCTTCCTCCGTTCGCACAACGCGCCCCTTGGGCACCGGGATCTCATAGCTCTCCAGCAGTTGCTTGGTCTCCTCCTTGTCACAGGCGATCTCCACGCCGATGTTGCTGGTCTTGCTGGTGATCGTGGCCCGGATCCGTTTCTGGTGGATACCATGACCGAGTTGCACCAAGCTCTGGCCGTTCAATCTCAAATACGGGATGCCGCGGGCTTCAGCTTCATGCACGATGCTCCCCGTGCTGGGACCGAGCCTGCTTTCCTCCCGCAGTTCGCGCATTTTCTGCAGGTCGCCCGGCAGATCGTACTTCTCGCCGCTGATCAACGCCTCCGCAATGGCCACGGCGGCCTTGGCGGCGAACATGCCCACCGGCTCTTCGACGTAACTGAACACCACATTGTAAATACCAACGTCACGTGTGCTGCGCGTGCGGCCAAAGCCCGTGTCCATGCCTGCGAGGGTCTGGATCTCCAACGCAATGTGCTCGATCACGTGCCCCATCCAGGTTCCCCGCTTCACCCGCTCGAAGAACCCGCCTTCATGGTCCTCACTGCACCGGTGGCTGTAAAGCGACGGCAACAGCTCCTTCATGCGCTCGTAGAACCCCGGGATCTTGTCCGTGGGCTTCTGCTCCAGTTCCTCGATATCGAGGCGCATGACGATCAGGTTGTGCCGCTTGACCGACCAGTAGTTGGGGCCACGCATGGCCTTGAGTTCGAGAATGCGCATGGTAAGGGCGTTGTAGCGGCTCAATATAGGGCAGTGCCCTGTTCATACTTCGGCAACGCTGCGGTAGTGCTGTGGGCCCACTCCTCTATTTTCGTCGGCGCTGATCGCGAAGCCGATGTTCCGATCCAGCATGGGGGGCCGGGTGGGGGCTAATTCGATCCAATGATCCCAAAGGGCAAGCTCATCGCCATCGGCGGTAACGAGGACAAGGGGACCGTTCCTGAAGCAGGTCACACCGCCAAGGTCTTTCAAGGCAGTTTCATCGAGGAAGGGATCCTGAAACGGGTGGTGGACGAGATCGGTGGTACGGGGAGCCGGCTGGCCGTGATCACGAGCGCAAGCAGCATTCCTGTGGAGGTCGGCAACAATTATTTGGAAGCCTTCGCACGACTTGGATTGAACGATGTTGACATTCTGGATATCCGCGAGCGCAGCCATGTGAAGCTGGACATGATCAAACGACTGGCGAAGGCCGACGGCGTGATGATGAGCGGTGGCAACCAGTTACGCCTGACGACGATCTTCGGCGGTACGGCTTTCCTGGAACTGATGAAGCGCCGCTACCAGGAAGAACCAGGCTTCGTTATCGCGGGTACGAGCGCGGGTGCCATGTGCATGAGCAGCACCATGATCTACCAAGGCCACAGTTCGAGCGGCCTGGTGAAGGGTGGCGTGAAAATGACCACTGGAGCTGCGCTGATCCATGATGTGATCATCGACAGCCATTTCGTGGAGCGCGGGCGCTTCAGCCGATTGAGCCAGGCCGTGGCGAGCAATCCCAATGCGATCGGGATCGGCCTGGGTGAGGATACGGGGGTTGTGATCACCGACGCCGACATGCTCGAGACCATCGGCAGCGGACAAGTGATGATCTTCGACGGCCACGACATCAGCTACAGCGACTATGCCGATGTTGAAGAAGGCGAACCCTTCAGCATCGAAGGCATGAAGGTGCACATCATCTCCAAGGGCCATAGCTACTCGGTGAAGCAGCGGCAGTTCTCGGCAGTGCGTGTCCCGATGAAGGGTTGAGAGTGTTGAGGCGCGGGATGGGGATTCCGCAGCGTTTCAACACCCCGCCCGTTCCTCCACCCGATAACGGTTGCGCTCTGGCGCATTGCGGCTCACCAGTTCGGCAACGAACCCAACGGTGAAGAGCTGCACCCCGATGATCATGGCGGTCAGGCCAACATAAAACAGGGCCTGGTCCGCAACGCGTGGGGCCAACGTGCCCAGGACCCAGCTGTGCCAAGCCTTCCCGATCAACAGCCAAGCAGCAGCGCATGAGCCCAGCACGAACATGAGCGTGCCCAACGCACCGAAGAAGTGCATGGGCTTCTTGCCGAAGCGGAAAATGAACGAGATGGTGAGCAGATCGAGGAATCCGTTCACGAAGCGGTTCAACCCGAATTTGGTTTTGCCATGCTTGCGCGGATGGTGCAGCACCACCTTCTCCCCGATCTTCCGGAATCCCTCCTTATGCGCGATGAAGGGGATGTACCGGTGCATCTCTCCGAACACCTCGATGTTCTTCACCACCGCCTTCTTGTAAGCCTTCAACCCGCAATTGAAATCGTGTAGTTCAACACCGCTCATGCGACGTGTGGCCCAGTTGAAGAGCTTGGTGGGGATCGTCTTGCTCAATGGGTCGTGCCGCTCCTTCTTCCAACCGCTCACCAGGTCGAAGCCATCAGTGGTGATCATGCGGTAGAGTTCCGGGATCTCGTCCGGATCGTCCTGTAGATCGGCGTCCATGGTGATCACCACCTCGCCTTGGGCGGCTTCGAAGCCTTCGTTCAGCGCGGGGCTTTTGCCGTAGTTGCGCCCGAAGCGGATGCCCTTCACACGGGAATTCAAGTCGCGCAAGCGGGCGACCTCCTCCCATGATCCGTCCCGGCTGCCATCGTCCACCAGGATGAGTTCGTAGTTCTTGCCCATAGCGCTGATCACCGCGTGCAGCCGGCCCACGAGTTCGTCCAACGACTCGCGCTCGTTCACCAACGGGATCACCACGGAAATGTCCATGCGGCAAATGTGCGGGTGAAAAGGCCACGTACTTGAAATGTGCCACGGGTCGAAAGCCGGTGAGCGATTACATTCGCCGCCGGGGCAAGTCTCGTACGACCAGCTCCCGCTTAATCCCCCAGGGCCGGAAGGCAGCAAGGGTAGGCGGTTGTAGCGGAGCGATGCGATCAGCTTGCCCCTCTTTTTTTGCCCCATGTCGACCTACGCCAAGGTGGTGCTCGTGACCGGCGGCAGCAGCGGGATCGGCTACGCCATCTGCTCCCGCTTGGCGGCCATGGGCCATACCGTTTACGGCACCAGCCGCAAGCCTGCGGAGGATCCTAAGGGCTGGCATTTGATCGCCTTGGACATCACCGATGAGGGATCGGTACGGAAGGCTGTAGCAGAGGTGCTGGCACAGGAGCATCACATCGATGTGGTGGTGAACAATGCCGGGGTTGGCATTCAAGGTGCGGTGGAGGATACGGAAGTGCAACTGGCCCAACAGCTTTTCGATGCGAACCTCTTCGGTGCCCACCGTGTTTGCCGCGCCGTACTGCCCGGCATGCGCGATCGGAGAAGCGGCCTCATCATCAACGTGAGCAGCATCGCGGCCAACTTCGGATTGCCGTACCGTGCGTTCTACAGCGCGAGCAAAGCCGCGCTGGACCGATACAGTGAGGCCTTGCGCATTGAACTGAAACCGTTCGGCGTGAAGGTGGTGACGGTACAGCCCGGCGAGTTCAAGACCAACATCGCGGGCCGCCGGTTGAGGCCTGAAACGATCTCAGCACCGTATCAAAAGGGATACGCCCGTGCGATGGAGATCCTTGGCGGCAGCCTGCATTACAGCCGCGATCCCGATGAATTGGCGCAAGTGGTAGCCCAGGTCATTTCCACGGCCAGGCCGAAGACCGTTTACCGGGTGGCCCAAGGGAAGCAGAAGTTGAGCGTGCTTCTCAAGAAGTTGTTGCCGGGCCACGCGTTCGAGCGATTGGTAGGCAAACACTACGAGTGATCGATGCCTTCCGCGTTCGGCCACGCAGTTGCGGCACTCGCACTGGCAAAAGCTTCACCCCGTGTGCGCTTCAGTGCGAAGACGGCTTTGATCGGAGCGATATCCGCCGCAGTGCCGGACATCGACGTGCTCGCCTTCACGTTCGGTATCGCCTACGATCACCCATTCGGCCATCGGGGCTTCACCCATTCGCTTGTGTTCGCTGCGATCTGGGCGTTCGCGATGCTCGCCTTCTACCGGAGGACCGAACGCACAGGCTGGCTCTGGTCGTGCTTCTTCATATGCGTTGCGAGCCACCCCTTGTTGGACATGTGCACCAACGGTGGTTTGGGCTGCGCGTTGCTCGCCCCTTTCAGCAATAAGCGACTGTTCTTTCCGTGGCGGCCTATCGCTGTTTCCCCGGTGGAGGTCCATAGTTTCTTCGGCGAATGGGGACTGCGCGTGTTGAAGAGCGAAGCGTTGTGGATCGGCCTTCCGTCGATGGCGGTGTACATGGTGGCCCGGGTGTTGAAAAGGCGGCCCGCAAGGCACTGAGCCAGGGCCTACATTCGCGGCTCGTCCGCAAAAAGCGGCTCCGCCGAAAGGTCCGATCCCATGAAATTCTTCATCGATACCGCCAGCCTCGCACAGATCCGCGAAGCCCACGACCTGGGGGTGCTGGATGGTGTTACCACCAATCCCAGCCTGATGGCCAAAGAGGGCATCAGCGGCGAACAGCGGGTGCTGCAGCACTACATCGACATCTGCAATACAGTGGACGGTGACGTGAGCGCCGAAGTGATCTCTACGGACTACAAGGGGATCGTTGCGGAAGGTGAGCGGTTGGCCGCCCTGCACGCGAACATCGTGGTGAAGGTGCCCATGATAAAGGAAGGCGTAAAGGCCATCAAGCACTTCACCGGAAAGGGCGTCAAAACCAATTGCACATTGGTGTTCGGGGCAGGACAAGCGCTGCTGGCGGCAAAGGCAGGGGCCACCTACGTGTCTCCCTTCATCGGCCGCTTGGACGACATCAGCCAGGAAGGCGTGCAACTGATCGCGCAGATCAGGCGCATCTACGACAACTACGGCATGGCCACGCAGATCCTGGCGGCCAGCATCCGCCATCCCCTGCACATCGTCCAATGCGCCGAGGTGGGTGCCGATGTGGCCACATGCCCGCTCAGCGCGATCATCGCACTGTTCCATCACCCGCTCACCGATCTCGGCTTGGAGAAATTCCTGGCCGATCATCGGAAGGCACAAGCCGCAACGGAGAAGATCAAGTGAGCGTAGCGACGTTGCTGGCGGTTCATCCGAAGGATCCGGAACCGCGGAAGATCAAGGAGATCGTAGCGGTACTGAACGGTGGGGGTGTAGTAGTGGTACCCACCGATGCAGTGTATGCCTTCGTGTGCAGTGCGCACCAACCACGCGCCATCGACAAGGTGGCCGCGTTGAAGGGCGTGCGGCCGGAAAAGGCGGAACTGTCCCTGATCTGCCGCGACCTGAGTCAGGCAGCCACTTATGCCCGGCAGATGGACACCGGCGTCTTCCGCATGATGAAGCGCGCCTTGCCCGGGCCGTACACCTTCATTCTTCCGGCCACTTCGGAAGTGCCGAACATTTTCAAGCAGAAGCGGCGGACGGTGGGTATACGCATACCCTCGAACGCTATTCTCCAGCACGTTCTGGAGGAACTGGGACATCCACTGGTGGCCGCTTCCGTCCACGGCACCGATCCGTTCATAACGCATCCGAGCGACGCCGGGACCATTGAGGATCTGTTCGCCGCCAAGGTGGATCTGATAGTGGATGGCGGGCCTGGAGATGTTGTGGGCAGCACCATCATTGATGCTACCGGCCCGGAACCGCGGCTGGTGCGCGAAGGCCTGGGTTCACTGGACGGCATTCTCTGAAGCTCCGCGGCGCAGTTCGCGCCAGGCCATCGGCAGGTGGTGGATAATATCAATCGCTGTCATTCCATCGCGGCCAACATGGACCGCCGCCAAGGTGCCGGCAGTTCCATGAACGTAAGTTCCAAGGAGGGCAGCTTCCAAAGGCTGCAGCCCACGGGCGAGGAGCCCCGTGATCAAACCCGTGAGCACATCACCACTACCACCCTTGGCCATTCCGGGATCTCCTGTCGGATTGAAGAAGACTTGCCCGGACGCCGCGCAGATGGCCGTGTAAGCGCCTTTCAGCACGATCACGATAGCGCGCTTCCGGGCCTCGTCTTTTGCAGTGGCGATCCGTTCCCGACCGGAGCTATGAGCGCCGAAGAGCCGATCGAATTCCTTGGGATGCGGGGTCAGCACGGTGCCTTTCGGAAGGTTCGCGAGCCAGGTCTTGTTCTCCGCAAGCGCATTCAGCGCATCCGCATCCAAAACCAATGGCATCCGTGCTTTCTGGATCAAGAGTTCCACCACCGAAGCACTTCCCGCACCCATACCCGGACCAATACCGACTGCGGAACAGCGCGATAGGTCAGGCAGGTCTGCGATCCGGGCCTCACCGTTATCCACCGAACACAAGGCTTCAGGAGCAAGTGACTGTAACACCTGCAAGCCGATCTTGGGTATGTGCACTGTCACCAGGCCAACACCGCTGCGCAATGCAGACATTACCGCCAAGGCAGCGGCGCCCATCATGCCCTCGCTTCCGGCGATCAACAGCACGTGACCATGATCGCCTTTGTGCGCAAAACGATGAAAGGCCGGCAACAGCCTTCGAACATCGTCGGACCCCACTTCCTTGTATTCGCTGTTCAGTCGATCGATGAAGGCATCGTCAAGGCCGATATCGAGAACCGTCCATTCGCCAAGGAACTGCGCGCATTCGCGGTAGTAGAACGCCGGCTTCGGGCAGTGGAAGGTCAACGTGTGCTGGGCTTGAACGATGCCGTTCGGATCCATCACTGAACCATCCGCAAAAAGGCCGGAAGGAAGATCAATGGCCACGACGGGTGCGTTGGACCTGTTCATCCAGTTCACGGCTTTCTGCGCCAAACCATCCAGCGCACGGTTGAGCCCCGTGCCGAACAGGGCATCCAGGACAATGGTTCCGGATAACACGGTAGGGAGGTCGGCGGCACTATTCACAATGATCAGGGCATCACTCTGAAGA